>JAJRRH010000104.1 GCA_024279715.1 Bacteroidota bacterium | reverse complement strand
TTACTTTGCTTTCTCGTCCGTCATCCAATCTCAAATCAAAAGCGCCACTTCCAGCAACTACGAGTTGAAAAAGATTGTGATGAGCATGTCCTCCCCTATCTTGACCACCCGGCACATCATAGGTATAGAACACCCGCTTGACTTCAAAAGGTATGTCCAGCCCGTTATTAATGGCGGTAATACTTCCTTCTTCAAAATATACCTTCGGTAGGGCGAGTTTTTCAATAGTATGGATAGTGTTATCTTTCACAGCCGTTATCGTCTTAATTTTTTGTACGCCTCAAAGTCTCGTAGATAGTCCTTGGGGTTGTATTGGGTCGAAGCAAGAGTGAGGCACAATGAATTGGTTGAGAAATTATCAAGGTGCTTCCATAGCATATTTGGAACATATAGCCCGTAATAGGATCGATTAAGCGAATAGACTACTTCTTTTTGACCATCGTTAAGTACCACATCAAAACTCCCGGACAAGGCGACGATAAATTCATGAGACTCACGATATGCATGCCCACCCCGCTGCTGTCCTCCGGGTACGTCATACGTCCAGAAGGTACGCTTGATTTCAAACGGGATATGGTTATTCATCTCAATAAAGGTAAGATTACCTCTTGGATCCAATATTTTGGGCAGCTCTATGATTTCAACACCTTCCACTCGTTTTTTCTTTTAGTTCTAATTTCCTTTACCAATTTAGCCCTATCTAACAGCACTTCATTCACTTGTGTTTCTACTTGCTTATTGACATACTTTCCTTTTCTTTTTTTGATCGCGGTATAATAGACTTTATCTATCATTGCAGGGGCGGGACTTTCCCAATTTGCATGGGTATCCAATTCATATCCAAGCAACATCATCACTTCTTTGCATCTTGTTTCTATAATTTCGATCTCTTCATTGCTGAGACTCTTCTTATACTTGCCTTTATTGGTGGTCATCACGGGTTTATCCAAGTTTTCCCAGTACTTGTTCCATTTTAGGTCTTTGTTTTTTTCAGAGGCCGTTTGAAAACAAGCAGGATCTACTGGAAGTCCAAGTCCTTCAAGTAATCTCGTCATTTCTTTGGGCGTGTCTTCGATAAGTGACTCGTAGGATATTGCCTGTACGGGCAGGCTATAGTTTTTGATGGCTTTGATCGATTTCATTTGTTCTCGCTGCCAGTTCATGGCTGCTTCATTGACATTTTTAAAGCCTAGAGGTACTTTCATCCATGAAGCGCATACATCCCGAGGGTCACGGTAGAGATAGATGAATTTTGAGGAAGGAACGGCTTGCAGAATTTGAAATGCAAAATCAAAGATATTATTTTCTTTACACACGATATGACTTGCCTTATTTCGCTCAAGGTCATGCGCATAGAACGCCTGCCACAAGTCCATGAAACTATTAGCATCGGAGGTTATTTCATTCATCTCCTTTTCGATTTTCCAATCATGAAATGGATGATTAAGCACCGACTTCATGTCTTCAAAAAGCTTATCGAGGTTTAAATCATAAATAGAGGATCCGTAGAATGGCAGTATATCATCAAATGTTTTCAACAATTGCGGGGCAAGCGGACCGTATAGCAAGGGATGATTATCCAACAAAGTTCGTAGCAGGTTACTACCACTTCGCTCAGAGCTGATAATAAATATTGGATTTTTTAGCTTAGCCTTCATTCTACACATTAACAAAGAGCAAAGTAAGAATAAATTGTATAAACAGCAATATGAATCAATAGGTTTATATGACAATTATCAAGTCGCAATACTTTCACGCTCTGGTTTTACTTTAGAGAGAATTCCATTGCCGAGTATTTCTAATGCAATCTTATCCTTTAGTACTAACTCTTACCGCCTTAGATTGAATCAAGAGCGGTAATTAATAGAAGGAGAAAAAACATCTTTAACGACATTTATCGCCAAACGGGGACTATACGTCGAAATCTAAAACCACTTTTTTAGAACGTGGTTTACATTGACAAGCCAATACGTATCCATCTTTCACTTCATCTTCATCCAATGAATAATTCATCTCCATATAGACCTCTCCTTCCTTCACTTGCGCTTTACAAGTACAACAAACACCTCCTTTACATGCAAAAGGCAGATCTAACCCTGCCTTCAACCCCACTTCGAGTATGCTATCTCCATTGCTATTGGCGGTAATTACTTCTTCTTCATCATCAAGAATAATGGTGATTTCTGCGTCGAAATCCTCTACTACGGCAGCTGCACCATTTGAAGCTGGACTAGAATCTACAGAAGTTGAGGCTGTAAATAACTCAAAGTTGATCTTTTCTTTGTCCATTCCTTTTGCCACAAGGACGTCAGTGGCAGTATGAATCATCTCTTCAGGCCCACAAAGAAAAGCTTGCGTGAAGTTCGTTGCTTCTATTTTATCATTGACGTAGGTTTTGTCAATTCTTCCATTGTCACAATTTTGGTGATCTTCTCTACTGAGGACATGGATCACCTTTAATTTGCCGTCACTTGCTACCACGAGAGACGCAAGTTCCTCCTTAAAAATAATATCTTTTACAGACTTAGAACCATAATACAAAACGAAGGAAGCGCCAACATCTAGCGTCGCTTTGATCATTGACATAATAGGTGTAATCCCCGATCCGGCAGCAATACCCACGTACGACTCTCCTGCCGTGGGCGACAGCTTGAAATTCCCCATTGGCGGCATCACTTCGATGACATCACCTACTTTTAGTGTCTCATTAGCATAGGTAGAAAACTTTCCGCTCTGTACTTTTTTAACAGCTACCCGAATGTCATTTTCACTTGGCGAACTACAGATAGAGTATGCTCTACGCAACTCCTCACCGTCAATATCTACCTTGAAGGTAATATACTGCCCAGCTATGAACTGAAATTGGCTTTTAATATCTTGTGGAATACTTAATGCGATGGACACTGTATCCGCTGTCTCTTTGATGATATCGCTAACCGTAAGCGAGTAGAATGATGTTTTTCCCATAATAGCGGTCAAAGGTATTGAATAGAATTAATTGTACCTATCGGTTGGAGTAAAAAGATATGCACCAATAGAATTTTATAATCTGATGGTGAATTGAAGTTATTTCAATGGCTTAGTTTCTTATGGATTATGATCCACGGAGAACAAGGTTGCGTTGAGTGATTTGACGCAAAACCATCTGCTTAGAGAGTATGGCATGGGATTCGAATAAATTTGAAACAATTGACCTAGCATATACTTTTGCGAAACAAGATCGGCTAAACCATAATTTAGCCATAGCAGTGATTGTTCTCAACTTACACTATCAACTTGTTTTGACTTGATACAAGTGGCTTGAAAGGATTATTCTTTGGTTACTATTGCGTGGTGTGCTTGCCTTTTTACCCACTTTGTGCTGCAATTGTTGCAACAAGAATCCAAAAACCTATAATTGCTATTATAGAAGTAATTAAACCAGCTATTGCCAATCCTTTTCCTTTCTTCCGATCTTCTCCGGTTTGTCCAAGTCCTATTGCACTAAAGACCAAACCCAATGTACCTAAAAGGAACGGCCAACCTGTTCCAAGAAAAAGACCTAGCCCTACTAGACCACAAACAAATCCCGCTATAGCCATTCCACTCCATTTTAGTTGTTCTTCCTCATCTCCCAAAGTCGATTGATTTTGCCTTTTTAATTTAGACCTAAAGAATGGTTTAATTTGCTTTTCTCTGTCTGCAGTTTTCACTTTACGACTTGAGAACAAATTATTACGCTTCTTTTTCGGTGCAACCACCTGTTGTTCATTCACTGACACAGTTACCTTGTCATCCGATGAAGTCGATGGCTCATCAACTGTATTGAGTATAATTTTAGACTCCCCAACTATTTCGACTTGACTTTCCCTAGTCTGTTGCTCATTGCTATCGTCCGCTAATTGCTGTTTATTAGAATTCTGTTTTGAATTATTCCATTCAACATGATAACCGGACATATATGTCCGCTTTTCAATCGTGCAAGAATTCAGGACAAACATTAATGCCAGTATGGCAAATGGAAGTTGTATATTTAATTTTCTGATTCCCCACAAAGATACCAGATTGTAAATACAATACAAAGATCATCTATACATTTGAGTTCAAATAAAAAGAAAACAAATGAATATATTAGATTTTATAGA
>JAJRRH010000103.1 GCA_024279715.1 Bacteroidota bacterium | reverse complement strand
CGAGAAAGAGTAATAATTAAGTTTAAACAGTTCTGATAATTGGTAGAATATAACCTCTTGAGAAGGATACCATG
Organism: Bacteroidota bacterium; assembly: GCA_024279715.1. Classification (GTDB taxonomy): domain Bacteria; phylum Bacteroidota; class Bacteroidia; order Flavobacteriales_D; family JABDKJ01; genus JAJRRH01. Next base: position 4,521 of record JAJRRH010000103.1, on the reverse strand, counting down.
CACTTAAACCCCAGTTTTTGGTTAAGTATTCTCCTGTGAGTATCGATTTTTCAATCAAACGAATTGTTTCTATATCTTCATGCGCTATGCCAAGATCATATTGGGCATTAAAGCACAAGTAATTTGCCAAAACGCAAATGTCAAAATCAATATACAAGGAGTCAGTACCAATCCATGTGCTATATGCTTCATACTTTCTATAATTAGTGGGGGCTCTCTTAATCCACTGGTTTCGCTGACCATTCACTCGAGACAAAATTATATTCTTTACTTCTTTTGCCTCTTTTGCAGAGTGATCCATCGCCCTATATGCAATTGAGGTGTCGTCAAGATCATCCGTAGGTTGAAACTTCTTGAACTTTGAAAGAAGTTTGCCATTTGGAAAATAACCATCAGGTCTATAAAAGTTATAGGTGACGTCACCAAAACGATTCTTATAATGTTTTATGCCGTCTTCTCCTTTTAGAATTAATTGAAGAGCGATTTTCAATTCTTCGTCACTTAATTCGGAAAGCACTTTTTTTAGTATGATCAGGATGAAAGATGTAAAATACACATTGTCATCCGGACGGGAATAAGGTAATATAGGATGGTAACGATAGGAAGGGAAAATTCCATCAGGAAAATACTCTCTTGAACTATTTTGCAACGCAACCAGCTTTTGGAGAATACTAATGGAATTCATGAGAATTATCTATTGAAAAACGCTAGGATAATTTGAGATTGTGTCCCATTTTCTCCTTTTTAGTTTTCAAATACTTCTTATTGTGCTTGTTTGGTTCAATTTCAATGGAAATATTATCCGTTATTTCAAGACCATAAGAAAGGATGCCTGTTCGCTTTTTTGGATTATTGGACAATAGCTTCATTTTTGAAACACCAAGATCTCTTAGGATTTGAGCGCCAATGCCATAGTCACGTTGATCACTTTTAAACCCTAGCGCAGTATTAGCTTCCACCGTATCCATGCCTTCTTCTTGAAGTTTGTATGCTTTAAGTTTGTTCATCAATCCAATGCCACGTCCTTCTTGATTCATATACAAAATGACTCCTTTTCCTGCTTCTTCAATTAGCTCCATCGATTTTTTCAGTTGTGGACCACAGTCACATCGACAACTTCCAAAGATGTCACCTGTCATGCACGAAGAGTGAACTCGAACCATAATAGACTCATCCTTGTCCCACGTTCCTTTTACAAGGGCTAGATGCTCTTGGCCAGATTCTATTTCCTTATATGCATGCAGCTTAAATTCCCCCACTTTTGTAGGTAAGTCCACATCCACAACGTGTTCAACTAAGGAGTCGTGCTGTATTCTATGGGCAATAAGTGCTTCAATGGAAATCAATTTAAGCCCGAATTTATCTGCAATTTCTCTTAATTCAGGCAGTCGAGCCATGCTACCATCTTCATTCATTATCTCCACCAATACACCAGCTGGTTGCAACCCTGCAAGACGGGCCAAATCCGTGGCTGCTTCCGTATGACCGGCTCTGCGTAATACACCTTCTGCTTTTGCACGTAATGGAAAAATATGACCTGGCTTACCAAGTGTGTTTGGGTCAACATTAGGGTCAACAAGTGCTTGTATGGTTTTAGATCGATCTGTGACGGATATCCCAGTGCTAGTGCCATTGCCAATCAAATCAACACTGACAGTAAATGGTGTTTCAAATTGAGCACTGTTTTTCTTTACCATTAAGTCAAGCCCCAATGCATCACATCTGCTTTCCAAAAGTGGTGCGCAAATCAGACCCCGACCATGCGTCGCCATGAAGTTGATGATCTCAGGAGTTACCATTTCAGCAGCGGCAATAAAATCGCCCTCATTCTCTCTGTCTTCATCGTCTACAACGATTATAACTTTGCCATTCTTTATATCTTCAATAGCTTCGGATACTTTGTCCAGTCTAATTTCCATAGGTGTATTAATTAACTGCAAAAATACACATTATAACTTAATAGGTCTTAGGTAGAGTGGCATTATTGTCTTGAATATTTGATGTCTAGTATGTGCATTACCTTTATTGAGAAAAGCTAGCCATATCAATAGGACGAATGTCATTATGAATAAATTGACCTATTCCATATAGCTCAGGTTTTAATTGGATGAATTTCATTCCATTACAGTCAATAATCTGATCTCCTATATGATTTCTTTGACATTTACTTATTTTACTCCAATCAAATGTATAGTTGCCAGGTGTGAATGTGGCAATATCTAGATGATAGGGATTGTCATAGCCCATATGTAGGGTCGTGATTTGCATGGTTTGAGGCGTGTCAATTCTTTGTATGAGTATTTGGAGTGTATTTATTCCACCTCCCGTAGCTATGTCCAGATGAAGTTGGTTATCCTTCAAGTCCGATTCTCCCAATAATTTATTTTTAAATATAATTGTAGTCGAGTCTTTTACTATAGTGATGGAGTAGTTTGATACCTGATTGTTGAATTCAACTTCTTGCAATTCAATGTCAAACTCATAAGTGCCACAAAGGCATTGGGACAAGGTAATTGTTGGTGTGAAGAGAAGAGTAGCGAGAACAAAGAATCTTATCATATCATACTTTCAAATTGAGTCAATGATTTCTGCATCAATTTGTACATCTCCACATCTTTTTTGATGAATGGAACTTTTTTTCTTAATTCCTTATGGACAGTTTCCAGCGTTTTGCTTGATTTTAAGGGTCTCCGAAAGTCCAAAGCTTGGCAAGCTGTCATCAGTTCATTAGATAAGACTCTTTGAAGATTGTCCAAAACCTTCTTCGCTTTTGTAGCAGCATTGGCCCCCATACTTACATGGTCTTCTTGTCCTTGCGAAGAGTCTATGCTGTCTATTGAGGCGGGCATACAGTATTGTTTGTTTTGACTTACTACTGCCGCAGCACTGTACTGCAGTATCATGTAGCCTGAGTTTAACCCCGGCTTGTCCACTAGATAGGAGGGAAGACCACGTTGTCCGTCCACCAATTTGTAAATTCTACGCTCAGAGATGCTTCCCAATTCAGCCAAGGCAATAGAAAGATAGTCTAAGGATATAGCCAATGGTTGTCCGTGGAAATTTCCACCTGAAATAATCTTATCTTCTTTCCAAAATATAGTCGGATTGTCTGTGACGGCATTTATCTCATGTTCAATGATCTGCTCAAAGTGCTGTATTGCCTGTAAGCTAGCACCATGTACCTGTGGCATGCATCTAAAAGAATAAGGGTCTTGGACATGGGCTTTCTTTCGTTTTATTAATTGACTACCTTTCAGGTATCCACGAATTTCTTTGGCTACAGAAATTTGTGTTGGGTGATTTCTTACTTGATGTATTAAGTCATCGAATGGCTCGATTCTCCCGTCAAAAGCATCCAATGAAAGAGCCCCAATTTTATTGGCCCAGGTATGAAGGCGTTTGGCTTTTATCAATAGCCAGGTGCCATAAGAAGACATGAATTGCGTGCCATTTAAAAGGGCTAATCCTTCTTTAGATTGTAATTTAACTGGTTTTAATCCAAGTGATTTTAGCACAGAGGAAGAGTTCTTTTTTTTGCCTTTATAGTTGACTTCACCAAGACCGATTAACGGTAGGCACAAATGAGCCAAGGGCGCTAAATCCCCTGAAGCACCAAGTGAGCCTAATTCATATACTACTGGTAGAATATCATGATTGTACATTTCAACAAGCATTCGTAACGTGTCCATGCTTACTCCCGAATGCCCATAGGACAAGCCTTGAATCTTCAATAAGAGCATGATTTTCACTATTTCTTTCGAAACTTCATCTCCTTGTCCGCAAGCATGAGACTTGACCAGGTTTTCCTGAAGCTCATTGAGGTCTTTATCTGATATTGAAATATTGTGGAGTGAGCCAAAACCCGTGTTTATCCCATATATAGGATCTTCTGAACGTTTAATTTTTTTATCTAGATATTCTCTGCAAGCTTGAACTCTATCTGCGACCGATTTTGGAATCTCCAACTTCGATTTTGAGGCTACTATTTGTTCGATTTTGTCAACAGTTAACTTTGAGCCAATTTTATGATCTTGCATTTTGAAAAGGGTTGTAAATTCAGCGTGAAAGTATATAAAATGAACGAGAAAACTTTAGTTAGTGTGACAATTAAATGATTTTTACTCACGGAATTATAACTCTTGCGTTCATTTTGTTCGCTATTTCATTTAGAACAGAAGTTGTGATAGTAAGTTTTGTGTCATTTGAGAATTCAATCGACTCATTGTCTTGATTATATATGGTTATTGTGATGCCATGCAGATAGCGTTTCGACCTTATAAACTCAGACCTTGATTCGATTTCTGGAAAAAATAATACTAAATTATTAAAGTGGTAAAACGAAATTCTATTCATTGCTTTTCGCAGGATGTTTTCATTGAATTCAATAAGCTTTATTTTCCTCGATTCAATACTAGGTTTTGTAATTTGTATCTGCTTTGATATATCTGACTCAATGTTTCTTCCTGAATGAAATGTGTATTCGTAGTTGTGATGAAAGATGCTTTTTATGGTAGATTCCGT
>JAJRRH010000102.1 GCA_024279715.1 Bacteroidota bacterium | reverse complement strand
TTAGCACCATTGATTCCCGCAGGTGGCACCGATAATCAGAATCTAATAGTCACAGGAAGTGTTTTGACCATAGAAGGAGGAGCAGGGTCTGTGGACTTAGCGACATTTGGTGATGCTGATGCAGATCCAAGTAATGAGTTACAAATGTTAAGTTTTGATCCAGTAGCGAATGAATTGACTCTCTCAAATGGAAATACGATTACTATTCCAACTGGGGCTGCGGATGCCGATGCAGATCCAACAAATGAAATACAAGACTTAAATCTAGTAGGAACAACAATTGAAATAACAGGAGGTGCAGGCGTTGATTTATCGCCATTGATTCCCGCAGGTGGCACCGATGACCAGAATCTAATTGTCACAGGAAGTGTCTTAACTATAGAAGGAGGAGCAGGCTCTGTAGATTTAGCGACATTTGGCGATGCTGATGCAGATCCAAGTAATGAGTTACAAATGTTAAGTTTTGATCCAGTAGCGAATGAATTGACTCTCTCAAATGGAAATACGATTACTATTCCAACTGGGGCTGCGGATGCTGATGCAGATCCAACAAATGAAATACAAGACTTAAATCTAGTAGGAACAACACTAGAAATAACTGGTGGAGTCGGAGTTGATTTAGCACCATTGATTCCCGCAGGTGGCACCGATAATCAGAATCTAATAGTCACAGGAAGTGTTTTGACCATAGAAGGAGGAGCAGGGTCTGTGGACTTAGCGACATTTGGTGATGCTGATGCAGATCCGAATAATGAAATACAAGATATATCTTATGATCCAGCGACAAATGAATTGACAATTTCAAACGGAAGTACTGTTGCCTTGGCATCAGCATCTTCTGGTGCCTTTTTAAGTGATGCAGGTCTTGTTAAGCCTGCTGTTGTTAACGGAGACAATTTTGTGTTTGGAAGCGATCAGCTAGATGATGACGGGGTCGTAAGTGATGATGATAAACGTATGTTCTTTAATAAAAGCAAAGGCGCTTTTAGGGCAGGAAGCTCCTATGCTTTCCTGTTCTTTGGGGAAGGGACAATGGCTTGGGATGATGATAATGTTGGGAATAATTCTTTTGCTTCGGGTTCGGGCTGTACAGCAAGTGGTAATAGTTCATTTGCAGGTGGTTTTGTAAGTAGTGCTTCGGCAGATTATTCAACCGTATTTGGTCTCTATAATGTGTCAACTGGAGACGCTTCTATGGCTATCGGGACATTCTCAAATTCTAATGGGGACAGATCTTTTGCCATGGGAAGTAATTCTACCGCTGATGGAGATAATTCTTTCAGTGGCGGTGAGAACGGAAGTTCAATAGGTGTGAATTCTGTTGCTCTAGGATTCCATACTGTCGCAGAAGGGGAGAATTCCGTAGCCATTGGTACATCGACAATTGCAAAGTCTCACAGTTCAGCTGCTTTTGGTATGTTCAATCTTGATAACGGGGATAGTGGTAATATTGTTGGTTCTGATCCGATATTTACAATAGGTAATGGTTCATCCGCCGCTGATCGCAAAAATGCATTCACTGTTTTGAAAAATGGTCACATAGGTGTCGGAGAGCCGGATCCTTGGCATAATCTAGTGGTTGGTACATCATTTGAACCAACCTTCTTTGATCTAGCAGCTTATAAAACATTTTCTGTAGGAGGTGTTGGTGCTAACGGTGGTAGAATGATTGTTGGAAATGATAACACAAGAATTGAAGTGATAAGTGGCGCTAGTACTAATGCCATCGGTAGTTATCAAAGTGAGTCTGTTTTTGGGGATCTCAAGATAGATGCTAGAACTGTTGTGATTGGTGGAACTACTTTGAATGACAATCCTTATGCATTGACTGTTGATTTGAACAACACAATTTATGGTTCTCTTTTGTTTAAGGGGAGTTTTGGATGGGAGCAGTATGTTAACTCAGCTGGCGGTGACCTTCAGATTTATACTGCAACGGAGTTAAGTGGTATAGGTAACTCTAACCTTGCCGGCTCATTTGATCGTACATCGGGAGCTTACTCTTCATTGTCTGATCGAAAAACTAAAGAGGATGTTGAGTCTATGGGGAATGTCCTCGATAAAATCAATCAATTAGAAGTTCTTTCATACAGGTTTAAGAATAGTACAAAAGATGAAAAATCACTGGGATTTATAGCGCAGGATGTCAATGGTTTATTCCCGGAGATAGTAAGTTTCCATGAAGGTAGAAATGGAGGGGAAGGAACTTTTTTAATGAATTATAGCGGATTTGGAGTGATTGCTATTAAGGCTATTCAAGAGCAGCAAGAAGAGATTTTAAAACAAGAAGAGAGAATTGATACTCTTGAAGAACAATTAAAACTGTTACTGCACAAAGTAGAGTGCTTAGAAAATAAATAATCATCAATAAAGGGCGGTGAGAAATGGTTTTTCATCGTCCTTCTTTTATGTGTTTTTAGAGGAATAAATTGATGTGTTCTATTAAGTGCGCCTTGGTGTTATCATAACACCTTCAATGCCTTGTGTGAAGAGATAATATAAATGCTTATTGAGGATTAGTAATGGTCGCAATTGGTTACAGAATAATAATAATGTTATGTCTTTAAAGGAATATGATAATTGATGAGTCACACTTTCTTTTGATTCTTGTGTAATCAAGATGGCTTGGATGAATGCCTTATTTAAGTGGAGGTATGATAAGTTAAGTATCAATAAATAATCAATTTTGATATTGATATGCAAGGAAAGAGATTAGAAAGAATAGTTTTTTAATAGGGATAATAGGTATATTTGCTGGACACGGATTAGGAGTCGAATAAAAAAAATAGCAAGAGGTGAAAGCTCAATTAATTGTATTTATTAGTGTTTTTTTATGTTAAATATTATGTCATGAAGCAAAGGCACAAACAAACGACTATTCAGAAGAAGAATCCAAATCTGTGGTAGGGTACAAAGAAAAAATATCCAAATTACTTAATCCGCACCCGGATAGTGCATTGTTGATGATTCATTCTTATGAAGATTATTGTGAGAAAAAAGGACTTGCAAAAAACCAAGTTGAAGTCAGCTATTTATTTGCAAGCTATTTTAGAAGAGTAGGTCTTCCAGATTCAGCGATATATTATTTTAAAAAATCCAGCAAGTTAGCTGAAAAGTATGACTCAGATCGAGGAAGGGCTATAGCTTATAATGGTTTGTGTCATGTGTATTCTAAATTGGGGCGGACAGACGAAGCGATAAGCAATTGCGAATTATGTATTGTTTACGCCAATAAGATTGAAGAAAAGAATATTGAAGCGGCAGCCTACCTTTCATTAGGACAAGTTTACATGAATATAAAGGAGTTAAAACAAGGTCTTTTGTTCAATCTAAAAGTTGATTCTATAAATAAAATAACCCCTGTTAGGGGAGATATCATTGGGGCAGCATACAAGAATCTGGGGGAAGTATATCTTGAGTTTGATGATTTCGATCAAGCGGAGTATTATTATTTAAAAAGTAAAGCAATCTACGAAGAGTTCCCCATTAATCAGGAGTTTTTCTTGAGTCATGCAAATTTACATCTTGGTTTTTTGGATTATGAAAAAGGGCAGGTGAAGGAAGCACAGCATAGTCTATTGGAGTCGTATGATTATTTTGAAAAAATTGACGACAAGAATACCCTAGCTGCCATATCATCTGTATTAGGTGAGATTTATATAGATTTAGGGCAAGCTCAAATTGGAGAGAAGTACTTAAGAGAGGCATACGAATTGCATCGGCATGCTGGCAATATAGCCGATCAATGCAGTGTAGGAAATTCATTGGCTAAGCTATTAGTGAAAAAAAATGAATTGGATGCAGCGATATTGTTATTGAAAGAAAATCTTTTGTATTCCTCTGAGGTTAAAAATGATGCGATAGTTCTGTCTGCTAATCTAGTTCTAAGCGAAGCTTACGAAAAGCAAGGTAAATTCGCTTTGGCTCTAAAGCATCAATCCTTTGCGCTCTCAATAAAGGACTCTCTGCAGTTAGCCCAAAATGCTAGCCATATTCGTGGACTAGAAACCCAGTATCAGGTTAGCCAGAAAGAAATAGAGATTGCGATTTTGACAACCGAAAATGAACTTATTGAAAAGCAAAAAAGCAGTCAAAAGATATTGTTTTACTCTCTGATTGCACTGTCAAGTATTGCAAGTTTGTTCTTTTTCTTTATGTTTAGAAATCGTCAGAGGTTGAATCAAAAACTCAAGGAAATAGATAAAGCTAAATCGGCATTTTTCACGAATATATCACATGAGTTTCGTACGCCATTAACCTTGATTTCCGGTCCTATCCAAGAGGAATTGGAGGACGAAAATTTAACAAATAAAAAACGTAAAACATTTGAGATGATTAAGCGTAATTCAGATAGATTGTTAGATTTAGTAAACCAAACATTGAATCTGGCAAAAATTGAATCAGGGAGTGTCGGACTCAGTGTTTCACAAGGTGAGTTGTGTTCTCTAATAGGCGCTATCGCCGAAGGCTTTAGTTTTTCTTCTCAAAGGAAGACAATCGATTACATTATTGATGTTTCATCATGTGATTCGAAGGTGTGGTATGATGCAGATATAATTGAAAAAGTTGTGACCAATCTTTTGAGTAATGCCGTAAAATATACAGACAAAGGAGGAAAGATTAGTTTCTCTTCAAAAGTTAGGAATGACAGTTTGTATCTAGAGGTTAAAAACACTGGAAAACCACTGTCAAAAGATCAGGAAGATCATCTTTTTGATAGGTTTTACCAAGTGAATGAGAAGGAGGGTGGAGTAGGAGTGGGACTCGCCTTAGTCAAGAATCTTGTTTCCTTGCATGGAGGTAGCATTGTTTTTGAAAATTGTGGTAATGGTTGGTTGTGTTTTAAAGTTAATATGCCAGTCAATAAATCTGCTTTTAATTCCGATGACATTAAGGAAGAATTAGGTAAATCATTGTCTGAAAATTCACTTATAGAGACGAATGAACAGGGAGGCTTTCCTGAAGATGATTTACCGATTATGTTGGTGGTTGATGACAATGAGGATGTTCGGACTTATTTAAGTAGTGTTTTTGACCTTCAGTTTGAAATATTGCAAGCCTCCAATGGTCAAGAGGGTGTGAATTCTGCTTTGCAGCATATCCCTGATATTGTAATAAGTGATGTGATGATGCCAGTACTAGATGGTATAGAACTATGCCATCAGCTCAAGAAAAATGTTCTATCTAGTCATATCCCCATTGTTTTATTAACTGCAAAAACAGGTGAAGAGAGTGAGTTAGAGGGTATGAAAAGTGGTGCCGATGACTTCATCTCCAAACCTTTTAGTGTCTCCCTTTTGAAAAGTAAAGTGGAAAGTTTAATTGAAAATCGTCGTAAAATTCAGAATCATTATAAGCAAGATGAATTTGTCAAGCCCAAGAAATTTACATCAAGCTCGTCGGATGAAAAGTTGTTTGATAAAATCTTGTCTATTTTAGAAGAGAATCTTTCCAATAGCGATTTCACCGTAGAATTATTTAGTTCGACTCTTGGGATGAGTAGAATGCAACTTCATAGAAAGTTGAAGGCTATCACTGGATTGTCAGCATCTGAGTTTGTGCGGTCATATAGAATAAAGGTCGCTGCCAAGATGTTGAAAGAAACAGATAAAAATATATCCGAAGTGTGTTACAGCGTAGGATTTAACGATCACGCCTATTTTAGCAAATGCTTTAAAAAAGTTTTCAAAAAGACACCAACTGAGTATGCAAAAGAATAATGAGGAAGCACTCTTGTCCAAGTAGCATTACTTGTCAATTGAGCCCACCACTCTTTTCATAAAAGAATTAAGGGCGTCCTTTTTAGACATGCCCGTCGAAACCATCTTGTCTACCTCAATAGCACCATATAGGTTTGAAATTAATTCACCCAATACATCAAGCTCGTCATCCTTAAGCCCAGGAGCACCTGAAAGATGCTCCAAGGTCTCTAAGGTCTCAAGAACGTAGTCTCTGTCGTTCTCATCTATAAAGTTTGTGATATGTTTAATTACGGGCAACTTCATCTACTAGTTCTTTGAGTACATCAAATTTATTCGTCTGTACCTGATTGACAAAAATGCCATCTTTGAAAGTAGCAAAGGTAGGTAAGTTGTCAACTTTAGCTAGCTTACGTGATTCAGGAAATTTTTCAGCATCCACATAGGCAAATACAAATTCTTCATTCTCTTTAGCCAGTTTCTTAAACTTAGGTTTCATTATCCTGCAATTGCCACACCAAGTAGCAGCATATTGGACGATTACCACATCATTGTTCGCCACCAATTTATCTAAGTTGTCTTCTTGTAATTCTATCATATCTTATGATTTTTAGTGTGATGATAGATACTCAGCAGTTCCTTTAGCAGTTGGGCTCATCGCTTCTTTTCCTTCTTCCCAGTTTGCAGGACATACTTCGCCTTTTTCTTGTACGTGAGTAAATGCATCGATCAATCGAATATACTCATTTACATTCCTTCCTAATGGCATGTGGTTAATGCTCTCGTGAAAAACGTCACCTTCTTCGTCAATTAGATAGGTAGCTCTATAAGTCACATTGTCACCATCCACTAATACAGCATCAGATTCTTCATCAAAACGAGTGTTTTTAATGTCCAAAATCCCTAGAATATTGGATAGATTTCGATTGCTATCCGCTAATATAGGATAGGTTACTCCTTCGATTCCACCATTGTCTTTAGCTGTCGACAGCCAAGCAAAATGTACTTCAGGGGTGTCACATGACGCACCTATGACTATCGTGTTTCTTTTTTCGAATTCTTTCAAAGCACTTTGAAAAGCATGTAGTTCTGTCGGGCATACAAAAGTGAAGTCTTTTGGATACCAAAATAATAATACCTTCTTTTTGTTCTTTACAGCCTCTTCCAGAACATTGACTTTAAAAGTGTCTCCCATTTCATTCATTGCATCGACTTCGATGTTTGGAAATTTATTTCCTACTATTGTACCCATAATTATTTTAGTTGTGTTTATTAATTACTCTTTTTCTTGGGTCAAAGATACGATTGAAGTCATTAGAATAATCATAAAAACACATACTATATTTTTATATACCTATAAATGTTTTTTATACAGTAGTGTAGATGGGCGTTTGAAGAAGTTTAGAAGAATCGACTATCGCCGTCGACGTCGAGTGCTCGGTCTCTGCTTGTTTTTTGAAAAAACAGCTTTTCTTGAATTTTTTTTGTCGCTTGTTTTCTCGCCAAGGAGACGAGTAATAAGATCTTCACGCTTCGCTTTTTTCAAAGTATGCCGTATCCATTCACGATTCTCCTTCTTATACCAAAATAGAAATCTATGTTGTGATTCCCGTTCCTTGTTTGTTCTAGGTGTATATACTTGCTTGAGGGTATATGGATGGTATCCCGAATAGTACGTCACCGTAGCAACAGTCATAGGAGTAGGTGTGAACCCCTGAACCTGCTCTAGTTGAAATCCCATTTCTTTTGTTTGCACAGCCAAATCTGCCATGTCTTCTTGCTCAGAGTCAGGATGGCCTGATATGAAATAAGGGATTAGTTGTTGCTTTAAATTAAATTTCTCATTGATTTCGTCAAATTTTTTCTTGAAATTCTTGAAATGCTCAAAGTCAGGTTTTCTCATAAATCTTAATGTCCTCGGAGAAGTATGTTCCGGCGCCACTTTTAGTCTGCCCGAAACATGTCTTCTTAATACCTGTTCCATGTATTTTTCAGCGGAATTGTCCACTTTTTTATTGTAGGATTTTGTGAGTAGATCATAACGTATGCCACTGCCTACAAATGCTTTTTTCACCTTCGGATTGGCGTCTACTTTTTTGTATATGTCTATCATAGCCTGATGGCTCGTGTCCAAATTGCTGCAAACTACAGGATGTATGCAGGATGGGGTCTGACATTTGTCGCAAATAGCCTGGTCGTAGCCCTTCATTTTATACATGTTGGCAGAAGGCCCTCCAAGGTCTGATATATAACCTTTGAAGTCAGGCATGTTTACCGTTTCTTCTACCTCTTTTAATATCGACTCTTCCGATCTACTAGCAATAAACTTGCCCTGGTGTGCTGATATAGTACAAAAGCTACAACCACCAAAACACCCTCTATGCATATTGATGGAAAACTTTATCATCTCATACGCTGGAATAGCACCTCTTTTCTTATACTTAGGATGAGGTAGTCGAGTGTAAGGTAAGTCAAAGGATTGATCGATTTGGTTTTCCGTCATCGTGGGATATGGTGGGTTTACTATCAAGTAATCTTCGCCTATTCGTTGAATTATTCTCCTGGCTTTCGTTTTGTTTGATTCCTGCTCGATGATCTTGAAATTCTTTGCGAAGTCCAATTTGCTTTTTTTACACAATTCGTGGGATGCAATCTCTATGTCTTCCCACTTTTTATGATTTGGAATACCTTGTTGCTTAGTCTTTTTAACGACAGTCTGAGGAATAAAATCCAATTGTTCAAATGGAACCCCTTTTTTCATCCATTGGATGATTTCTACCAGCGGCATTTCTCCCATGCCATATACCAACATATCTGCCTTGCTGCTCTCCAATATGGAGGGCATGAGCTTATCTGACCAGTAGTCATAATGGGTTAGTCTCCGTAAGGAAGCTTCTATGCCTCCAATTAATACTGGCACTTCAGGGTATATCTTTTTAAGTATTTTTGAATACTCCATGCAGGCGTAGTCTGGTCTAAATCCCGAAACATTTCCAGGCGTATAAGCGTCTGTAGAGCGTAACCTTTTGTTCGCAGTGTAGTGATTTACCATGGTGTCCATACAACCTGATGTAACACCAAAGAAATACTTTGGGCGACCGAATTTCTTAAAATCCCTTAGGTCATCCTTCCAGTTAGGCTGCGGTACTATTGCTATCCTTAAGCCTTCAGATTCCACTAGTCGACCGACAACTGCCACTCCAAATGACGGATGATCTACATATGCATCTCCAGAAATAAGGATAACGTCTAGTTCTTCCCAGCCTCTTTTGTCAATCTCTTTTTGGGTGATTGGAAGCCAGTCTGTTATGGGTCTTTGCTTTTCCATGAATTTGGTAAAAATACACATTCTACTAATGCAAGATGTTTGAAGTTGTATAATTGTTTGTTTGTCGAGGATTAGGTGTTCTTTGTCTTGTTCTTATCTGGGTATTCTAAGTTCTTCGTTTGAGTAAATTGCTTTTAATATCCATAGTGCTAGTTGGTTGCGTGCAAATTGAAGATGTTTTGAAACTTTAAGAGGTTTGTAACGTAAGTAGTAAAGTATAATTAGGCTACACTGGTAAAAGGAAGTTGATTGAGGGGGAGAGTGAATTTGCGGTGGCTTGAATAAGTAAAAGAATAATGAACCCTCGATTTGAACAGCTCGTATTTCGTCCAGCCATTTTTGGTGGTCCAGCGATTTTTTCGTTTTCTAAGAAGTACAGCTCGTTGGTTTGTGTTATTGCCTTTTTTGTTTTGTTCATAACATCAGCGCAATGTCAGGCTGATCAAATATCTTTAAAAAGTGATGAGCATAATCATTCAATTATAGATCAAATAGAAATAATGAATGATGTGTCCTTGAAGTATGCTTCAAAGGAGGATTTGAAACCTATAATTATTAAGGAACAGAATTTTTTTGATAAAGTTGGGTCTTCAATAGATCTTGATCCTACAGATGCTTCAGGTGCGACAGGTGCAGATGTGAATGTCACCGCATGTTCATCAGGTTATGAGCTTCTTGATCGTAATAATACTGGAATTTTTCCGAGTTTGATTGCTCCATCCGGAATCGCAGTGATGTACATTACTTTAACCAATCCTCAGGATATAGGGGATGAGAGTCTTTCGATATCAAGCGCACTAGGCGGATTGACTATAACAGGAAATGGGACTACAAGCCTAACAGTTACAAATACTGGAGGGGTGAGTGTTGCTTCAGTAAGATACGCATTGTATGAATTAATTTATACCAATGTTAATTCTAATCCAAATTCATCAGTGACAAGGGTTTTGGATATTTATTTTACGGATAATGATGGGGATGACTCCAATTTGTCTCATGCGTTTTTTACGGTAGTTCCAGCGCCAAATTCGGGTAGCGCTCTAGGTTCTGTAATTGTTTTTGATACCCAAGCTACTGTGGATTTATTCACGGCACTTGATGGATCCCAAGATGCTGGTGGAACGTGGGTCGATGTAGACGGTACGGGGGCTTTGTCTGGAAGTATTGTGACTATAGGAAGTATTCCTTTAGGAGGCTCAACCTTTAGATATGATGTTGCTGGAAATAGTCCTTGTGGGGATGTAGGTACAACTGTTATTGTCATTAAAATGTTGAGTACTGAATTGCAAATAACGTCAACAACTAATTGCGGTTCTTATACCACAAGTTATTCTGATCCAACATTTTCAGCAAATTCTGATGACCCGATTTATACATTTGAATCCAATGGGAATTCGGGGGAATTAATATGTGCTGACGGAGGCGTGGGGTCGATTTATACTTGGTATAAATATAATCAAGCTACAAATTCCTATGAAACTTATCCTGGCAACAATACAAGAGTACAGACAAACCTCGCAGATGGCGGATACTTGGTGGTGAGGGAAGTTGGTGGAACTATACTGGAGGGTAGAGCTTGGGTGTGGAATTTGACTTCTTCTGTTGATGCAGGCGTGGATCAAGTGATCTGTCAGAATGAAACTATTACCATCTTGGGTTCGAATAATATCGCAAATCCAATTTTCACTTTTTATAACCCAGTACAACGACCATTTATTATTGATGCTTCAACAAGTATTTCAGTTACTTTCAATGCTATACATTCTTATGTTTCTGACTTGGCTTTTTATATGGTTAGCCCAGATGGTTCACAGACCATTCCGTTAGGTGTTAAGCAAGGCGGGAATTGTAATCCAGGCAATGATATTGCTAATTTGACATTTACGACAAATAATGTAGGAGCTACATTTAACTACTGTACTCAGTCCGCACCATTGATGGGTAGTTATGATTCATACTTTGATGGAACGGCTTCAGTACCGATTAATTGGTCTCCCTTTTATGGAGAAAATGCAAGGTCAGGTGGTTGGGCTGTGCAAATTTATGATTGCGTTGGCGCCGATGTGGGAGCGCTTACTGGTGCTACTATTGTTTTTGATGATGGCAATGGAAATGTGGCATCTTATACAAGTGGTGTAATTAATGTTCTAATAAATGATAATTCGTGTACTGCGGCAACGGCGTCTATATATACCGTTCCGTTTAACCCAGCAATTACGGGTAGTGAATCTGTAGATATTCAAAATGGTATCGGGGTGGGAACAGGCCAGGGAGGTTTTGATTGGTCAGTTAGTTATGTTAGTGCGGCAGGACCTTTTCTTCCTCCTTTTGGAAATAATACGTATACACCAACTTTCACTATTAATCAAGAGTCATGGTTTAGACTAAGAGTTGATGATGGTAATGGGTGTAGTTGGACGGATGTTGCACATGTCGGAGTTCAGCCAAGACCCAATGCAGGCATTTCTTCTAATTCAACCATCTTTACATTTCAACCTGCATATTCACTTTCAAGTAACATCACAGGAGGAGATGGTGGAGGTTCATGGTCTTTAGCTGTTGGTTCGGATAACCCTGGCGCAGGATTTAATGCTGTTACTGGGGTCCTCGATCCTGGAATTTCAGGAGTTGGTATATTTGTATTTGACTACACTGTGTCAGCCACTCTGCCATGTGCTGTTGACGATGTGGTGCAAGTACAAATTACTGTATTGGATGACTATGATAATGATGGAATCATTGATGAGATAGATTTAGATGATGATAACGATGGTATTCCAGATACAGAAGAGGGATGTGGTAATCTTATCGTGAATTATTCCTTCGAAATTCAAGATTTTGGGGATGCATTTTTGTTTCCTGGGGGTAACACCGGGCTTGGAGGGACTTTTATAGGAACTGATCTAAACAATAATGTGCTTTATGGATGGGACTATACTACAAATATGGATGGATGGATTGGTGGCGAAAGCCCAACTTGGTCGGCCTTAATTTTTGAAGAAGCTTATAATGGCCAGCAGTATATTGATGTATTAGGTAATAATGCTCGTTCTGGCGGTACAAATAATGTGTTGACTCAAGTGATAAAGACAGTGCCAGGTCAATCCTATGATTTTTCTTTTTTTTGGGGAGAAGATGTAGGGCATTTTGCTGGAAATCAAGTTGCGATGCGTGTAAAAGTTATTGATGATAATAATGTAGATCTGATGGATCAATGGTTAAATAAAGTGGCTGTGGGTCCTCAAGGAGGGTATGCAGGTCCACATGTATGGGAGTATTTTTCGCAGTCTTTTGTCGCTACTACTAGCTTTACCACTATTCGATTTGTGGCTCTACCACCAAGCCCAAGTACTTCTGCAGGCGCTTGTCTTGATTTTGTTAAAGTAGTACCCACCACTTGTGCAGATACTGACGGTGATGGAATTATCGACGCCCTTGATTTAGATAGTGATAATGATGGAATATATGATGTTGTAGAAGGTGGGGCAGAAGCTTTTGATGTCGATAATGACGGTCAGGTTGATGGGGTAACTGGTTTAAATGGTCTTCTTGATGCGTTAGAAGTTGTGGTTGATTATGGACAATTAAATTACGCTATTATTGATTCTGATAGTGACGGGATTTACGATGTTATTGAAAAGGATAGTGATGGCGATAGCTGTTGGGATTCAGTGGAGGCAGGGTATACTGATAGCGACAGTGACGGACTGCTTGGTTCAAGCCCAATTACTGTAGATTATCGAGGAGTTGTTACTTCAGGTGTCGATGGATATACTAGTCCTTTGGATGTCAATTCAAATTCTGTATATGATTACAGGGAAACGACGAGCCCAATCTTAAATTGTGGTGCAAGTATTAGTCAAAATGTGGATCCTGGAACCTGTCAGGCGGCAGTTGTGGTGCCTTTGCCAACTGTTTCGTATTGCTCTTCATACACTCTTGTAAATGATTTTAACAATACAGCTAATGGAAATGACACTTATCCAATTGGCATGACTTCTGTAATGTGGACCTTGACTTTTAATGGGGGGGTAACAACTTCTTGTATCCAAAATATTGAAATCTTGGATGATGTCAACCCTACAATATCTTGTCAAGATCTGACGATTCAATTAAACGGATCAGGAAATGCAAGCATCGTAAGTAATGACGTTATAAACGCAAGTGGTGACAATTGTATAGCGCCATCGTTGGGCTTAAGTAAAACATTATTTACTTGTTTCGATTTAGGGTTAAATGTGGTGACAGCTACAGCAACGGATGGAAGTGGTAACACGTCCAGTTGCACTTCAAGTGTAACTGTAGAAGATAATGTGGATCCAACAGTGACCTGTCAAAACATAACCATCCAATTAGATGGTTCAGGAAATGCTAGCGTCGTAAACGGAGATGTAGTAAGTGCAAGTGGCGACAATTGTTCTATCCCGACACTCGCATTAAGTAATTCAGCATTTACATGTGTTGACCTAGGATTAAATGTTGTAACAGTAACAGCAACAGATGGAAGTGGAAATGCTGCCAGTTGTGATGCCAATGTTTTGGTAGAGGATAATATCAACCCAACTGTTACTTGTCAAAACATAACCATCCAGTTAGACGGTTCGGGAAATGCGACCATCGTAAATGGAGACGTGGTAAGTGCAAGTGGAGACAATTGTACAGCACCTTCTTTAAGGTTAAATAACGTAGCATTTACATGTGCTGATTTAGGATTGAATATTGTAACAGTTACAGCTACTGATGGAAGTGGAAATACATCCACTTGTACAGCAACCGTAACCGTTCAGGACGTAGAATTCCCAACAGTAAGCACGACCGATATCACTGTCCAATTAGACGCTAGTGGAAATGCATCCATCGTACCTGCGGATATAGAAAACACAAGTGCCGACAATTGTGGCGCACCGACACTAACGGTAAACACAAGCACTTTTGATTGCACCAATGTAGGGGCAAACACGGTAACGCTAACTGCAACAGACGCAAGTGGAAACGCAACAAGTTCGGATGCGATAGTAACAGTAGAAGACAATGTAGATCCAACAGCAATCTGCCAAGACATCACCATCGGACTAGATGCCTTAGGAAATGCAACGATAGTAGCAGCAGACATTGACAATGGATCGAATGACAACTGTGGAACAGTAAGTTTAACCGCAGACATCACTTCATTTACAAGTGCAGACT
>JAJRRH010000101.1 GCA_024279715.1 Bacteroidota bacterium | reverse complement strand
CCCACTTGTCGTTTGGCTTGTTTTACATGGTCATATTTGAAATGCTTGAAATCAATTCCACCCACCCAAGCTTTGACAGCACCTGTCTGGGGCTCCATAGAGATCATACCAGCCTGTAGTATGCCTTTATAGTATCGTATGGAATCCAACGGGGACATGAGGGTATCTTTATTGCCATCCCATGAGAAAACCATCATCTTTTTTGGGGTCTCAAAATATTTATCAATTCCATTTTTGCTAAGCTTCTTGGTGTCTCGCTCACAGTAGGTACAGTGGTAATATTCCGCCCCTTCTTTATCTATTACCTCGATATTCTTGGTTCTCTCACAACTAGCACACAGTTTACCAGCTAGAATTTTGTATGTCTTACTTCTTTTGACGGCAGAATTCATAATTCCTGCAACTTCTTTTTTCGTTAGATCACTGGAAAAAGGTCTATTTTTAAGTTTTTTTGTAAATCTATCAAACTGACCTTGCAGCTGATTTTTAAGGTGTGCTGTCACCGCAAATTCAGCGTACTCCTGCATTCTTGAGTCAATGGTGGTAAATACTTTTAGCCCATCCTGATACATATCATAGGCAGCGTTACTATTAGGATTTACAGCCAATAGATTTCCATTTTTATCTTTTCTATTGAGAATTTCCTTCACTTCTGCACGAAGTATTTCTCTAAAATATGGTGCAGAACCTTCATCATGCGCTTGCTTTTTAAAGTCAAGACCTAATGGTAGTGTTCGCAGCGAGTCGTACAATGCTTGATCCACATATTTATGTTTTTTCATCTGGTGTAGCACTACTTCTCGGCGGTGCAATACCATCTCCTTACGGTCATCTCGCTTAGGGTTGAAGAGAGATGAATTCTTTAACATACCAACAAGCATGGCTGATTCCGTTAGGTTGAGATCTTTCGGTTCTTTGTTAAAATAAATGTTGGCTGCCGATTTAATACCTACCGCTTGATTGATAAAATCATATTGATTGAGATACATTGTGAGGATCTCCTCTTTGGTATAAGATCGTTCTAGTTTTACAGAAATTATCCATTCTTGAAATTTTTGAAAAACTCGTTTTAGTTTAGATTTAGGTCGTTTATGAAAAAGTAGCTTAGCAAGTTGTTGTGTGATTGTACTCCCCCCTCCTTTGGAGCTGCCCATCACCACTCCTTTTGCTACTCTTCCTAGGGCTTCTAAGTCAATTCCAGAATGCTCCATGAATCGCTCATCTTCCGTGGATATCAAAGCATGTATTACATTTGGACTGATGTCTTCATAGTTGACATTTGTTCGATTTTCTCTATAGTATTTACCAAGTATTTTACCATTGGCAGTGAATATTTCGGTGGCAAGATTACTTTTTGGGTTTTCCAAAACCTCAGTGCTCGGTAAGTCACTTAACGCTGCCATGGTAAGTAGTCCTGTAATGGCAAAAACAGGACTTAATGCCAATAACCAAAACCATTTAATATACTTCCTTTTTTTGGCGGTTTCGGCTTTCTGTTTTTTTGATTTTTTTGTCATTTCTGTGTTTAAGTCATTGTATTAGAACGGATGATTTATTTATTTATTACTTCTAATAGATATTCCTACATCCGTTATTCCGATAATGTCTTTTTCCCTCATCGCTTGTTCTATTGTAATTTTGAATGCCCCCGTGGACGGAAAGAGTTGATTGTATTTGTAAAGAATTTCGCTATTATGACTGCCTCCAACTCCTTTTCCCAACCACTTACCCTCTCTATTGGCAAGTTCGCAAAAAACAGTATCTCTCATAAGTCTGTTCCCCGGTAATTCCAGATTTACAAACAGATAGAGATTGCTATATGGGTATTCTTCATTGTTTCTAATCAGCAGATAAAAATTATATGGTGTAATGGTATCTTCGACATTAAATTCAAAGCTTTTGATATCTTTAGCGTTCCACAAGTCTCCTTCTATGGGTTGAATTTCATTGACTAGTGATTTTTCCATACAACCCCAAAGTCCCGTGGTTAGGATGAAAAACAGTATTATTTTTTTAGTACTCTTCAATTGTTTCACTTTCTTTTTAGGGTATTCCACAGTTTTTCAGGCACCTTTTTTAAAGTTCTTTGAAAAAGGTGCATAATTCGGGTGTAAGTCTAACTAGCAAAACTAATAAATTAATGAAAGGGATGAGCTGGTTTTTAGGAATTGATTAACACTCAAAAGTAGATCCAATGAACGGATAAAATGACCCTAGGCTTTTATCAAGCGCATTAGTTTAAAAACATGATCTAATAGTACCAACTTTGAATTTCCATTTCTAGTTAGACTATAGTGCGTTTTCTGGTGGGTTTCCATCAGCTGCTCTATGTTTTTATCATGAATAAACGGGGAGAATTTCTTAAGAAATCCCTCTTGTTTTTGGTTAAGTACGACCGCCTCAGGCACCAACTTCATTCTTATTGCTTGACGATATATCTCTACTCCATAGTTTATCAATTGCATTTGAAACGCCTTCCCTTGTTTTGCCATACCATCTACCCAATCTATAGCACCAGGTACATTATTTTGAAATGCAATACGCATGAGTGTGATAAAAGCATCAAATACTTCATCGTCTTTCTCTTCATTTGCTAAGGATAGTACCATTCCTGGGCTGCCATTTGCTAGCGAAACGGTCAAGGCCATTTGATCTTTACCCACTCCATTCGATGTTAAAAAACCCGATATTTCTTTGGTAGCACAAGGTTTTACCAATACTAGTTGCACCCTCGATTGGATGGTGGGAAGAAGGTCTTTTAAGTCATTACCGATGAGAATGATGACCGTTTTTTCAGGTGGCTCCTCTATGAGTTTCAACATCTTGTTGGAGCATCCGATATTCATTTTATCTGCTTGCCAGATGATGAGGACTTTATATCCGCCTTCATAAGACTTGAGACTTAGTGATTTGTATATCTCTTCGCTTTCACTTACCGATATGATGGGTGTCTTATTATTGGCTTCCATCTGATCCATCCATTCTGTAAAGAGCATGTATGGATTATTAGCATAGGCATCCCTAAATTCATGAATAAGAGGTGCCGAAATTTTATATTTCCCTTGCACTACAGGAAATACAATATGTAGATCAGGGTGAAGTAGTCTTGCCGCACGATCATCTGTTTGTCCAAACATATCGAGCGTGGATCCACCGATAATCTCCTGTGCATAAGCAATAGCCAAGGCAAGATTCCCCGACCCTTCATCGCCTTGAAAAAACTGCGCATGAGGTATTCTTCCTTCTGAAATACCATGCTTCAATTGCGCAATTAAATCTTGGTAAAAAGGAATGTCATCAAACTTCATGGGGTAAAGTTAGTAACTTACTGAGGAACTGTGGGTGATTTGTAATCAAAATCGTGATTTTTTATAATCTAAGGTCTGAAGAAATCCATAAGAATATCCAAATAGCAGCGCTAAAAACATCTTTCAGACAGATTTGTATAGTTGAGAGGTATTGCTCAGAATAGTAGTGTTTCCAAATTCAGCAGTAAAAGTGAGATGCCCAAGTTTTTGGCAGAAAAATTTTCTGAATTATTTAGGTTCAACGGAGTGTTTTATGGTTTTGTGGGGATGCATTAGGTTGTTCAGATAGAGAAAATTTTCACTTTTTATATCCGATGAAACCCTTTACTTTGCACCATGTATTTGATAGACACGCATAGCCACATGTATTCCGATAAATTCGGAGAAGATTTACCCCAAGCCGTTGAACGTGCCAAGGAAAATGGCATAAAAAGAATTTACCTCCCTAACATTGATAAGGAGAGTATCGAGCCCATGAAAAAACTTGTGGCAGACTACCCTGAGTTTTTTATCCCGATGATGGGGCTACATCCTTGTCATGTAGGCGAAGATATAGAAGAAGTGTTAGAAGGCATTAAAAAGGAATTAGATAATGGGTCTTATGTAGCAGTGGGGGAGATAGGGATTGATTTATACTGGGACAAGACTTTCTTTAAACAACAGCAGTTCGCTTTTGAAGAACAAATAAATTGGGCAAAAGAAAAAGGTCTGCCCATCGTCATTCACGCTCGAGATGCATTTGATGAGATATTTGAACTGATGGACAAGTTAAATGATGAACGGCTGTTCGGTATTTTTCATTGCTTTACTGGGGATATTGACCAAGCCAACAAGGTCATCTCTTATGGAGGTTTCAAATTAGGTATTGGTGGCGTTCTGACATTTAAAAAATCAGGACTCGATGCGGTCATAAAAGAGGTGGATTTATCACATTTGGTACTAGAGACCGACTCTCCTTATCTCAGTCCCACACCGTATAGAGGTAAACGAAATGAGAGTTCATATCTATTGCATATCGCACAGAAATTAGCGGATATTCATGAGACTAGTATCGAAAGAGTGGCTGAAATAACCACCGAGAATGCATTTTCAGTGTTTAAAGACAACGGGACATGAATAGAAGAAAAGTAAAGATAATCTATACCGGAGGTACTATTGGGATGGTGCGTGACTATGAAGACGGTGGACTACGCCCATTTGACTTTGACAATCTCTTGAAGCAGATTCCAGAACTCAATGAATTTAAACTAGAGTTGACGAGTGCCAAGTTAGATCCGCCCATTGATTCTTCCAATATGAATCCTGAAGTTTGGAAAAAACTATTAAAAATCATTGCCGATAATTATGATGAAATGGATGGTTTTGTCATCCTTCATGGTACAGATACCATGGCATATACAGCATCCGCATTGAGTTTTATGATTCGTAATCAGTCAAAACCGATTATACTGACAGGCAGTCAATTGCCTATTGATACGATTCGAACCGATGGCAAGGAGAATATCATTACAGCTATTGAGATTGCATCATCCTATTATCGAGGCAAGGCGAGAGTACCGGAAGTAGCAGTGTATTTTGAATATTTTCTTCATCGTGGCAACAGAACTACCAAATATAGTAGTGACCATTTTGATGCTTTTAAGTCGCCCAATTACCCTGTATTAGCAGAAGCCAATATCGATATTAAATATAAAAGGCATGCTTTACTAAAACCTTCTGATGATAAGACGACTTTTCATTACTCACTTTGTGGTGAGATTACGGTACTCAAGATGTATCCAGGTATATCGCCAAAGATCGTTAAGCATGTTTTAGCTACTCCGGATGCGAAGGCGATTATTATAGAGACTTTTGGTTCGGGAAATACGATTACCGATAGTTGGTTTATTGAGGCGTTAAAAAAACGAATCGATAAGGGGCTGATAGTCCTAAATGTGAGTCAATGTATGCAAGGAAGCGTCAAGCAAGGACTTTATGAGACGAGCGAAAAACTAAAAGAAATAGGAGTAATAAGTGCAGGAGATATGACTTTTGAAGCGAGTATTACTAAACTCATGTTCGTGATGGATAGATTTTCTTCTCTCAAAAGTATTCGTCGTGAGATGGAACGAGATATAAACGGAGAAAGAAGTATCGATGAAGTGGAGTTCAATTGTTTGGATATGGATATTCAATCCATGGACAGTTCTGAGACTGGATCCCAAAAGTGATTTTTGAATCCAACGATTTTGTTTTTTTTAATAACGATTCCTTCTTTTTCGAGCAGTTCTTGCATTCGGTCAGGATGTGAAAAATGATTTTTACCGCTCAAGAGCCCCACTCTATTTACTACACGATGAGCAGGTAGATCTTGACGATGTTGATGACAAGAATTCATCGCCCATCCTACCATACGAGCACCTCTTGGAGATCCAAGATACTTGGCGATAGATCCGTAATTAGTTACTCTTCCATGCGGAATTAGTTCCACCACTTGATATACCTTTTCGAAGAAGTCTTTATTTTTTTCGGATAGTTTCATAATTCGTTATACCTTAAAGTCGAAAGTTAGGAATAAAAAAATAACTATCTTGCTGTTCTATAAAACAAATTTATGGATGCACTAGCAGTAGCCATCGCCCCGGGATTGGCAATAGCATTTTATATTTACTGGCAGGATAAGCATGAGAAAGAACCTATCGGTCTAGTTATTCGTGCTTTTTTCCTAGGCATGTTGAGTACACTTCCAGCAGGTATTTCTAATAGTATAGGCATTGATCAGGTCGATATAGTCTTTTATCCATACATATTGAATGATGCGATATATCATTTCAGCAATATCATAAGTGCCGTTTTTGTGGTTGGTGGTGGAGAAGAGTTATTTAAATTTCTGATGTTGGTGATATTTCTTTACCCTCGAAAAGAGTTCAATGAGCCTTATGATGGTATCATGTATGGAGCAATGGTAGCGATTGGTTTTGCTACTTTGGAGAATATTCAGTATGTCAGTGAAGGCGGAATGGGGGTTGCTATTTCGAGGATGTTTACTGCTGTACCAATGCATGCTTCTGCGGGTATCATCATGGGGTATTACGTCGGCTTGGCTAAGTTTTATCCTAAAAAGAAAACAAAATATTTCTTTCTTGCATGGTTGATTCCAGCGGTATTTCATGGGTTTTATGATTATTTTCTTTTTGTGGGGCGTTTTCCAGCAATGGCGTTTGGGGCTTTGGCTTCCCTGGGACTTACTATCAAAATAGCGATGAATGCAATGAAAATCCATCGTGATAAGTCGCCTTTTAGGTAGAGGTTGAAGGTTCATGAGCAGATTGTGTGGAATTATGAATAGAAAGACAAATTGAATGCTCGAGAACCTAAAGAGAGCACCACCTCTAAAAAATACTATCTCGAGAGTCTTATAAATGTAGGTCAGGCTGTGAATTGTGAATCCAAAAAGAACCCCCATAAAAAGAACATAGTGAGAACTAATAATCATAACTTAGCGAGAATTCTCCATCACAAACTAAAAAAAAACAAACCCTAAGCAAGCAGATATTTTTTCCCAGGTCGGGAAAGAACCATTCCATTAAATTCAAGATTAAGTAGGTTGGCAGAAACTTTACTCATGGGCATTGAAAGAGACAGACACAATTCGTCAATCGTTATTTCATCATGTTTTTTTAACACTTCTACAATAAGCTCTTCCGTTTCGTTAAGCTCCACGAAGAGTTGAGTTTGCACAGCTACGGGAGATTCATTTTTCCACCCGAGCATTTTAATCAATTCTGAAGGACTATTGAGGAGATGCGCTCTGTTGGTTTGAATAAGTAGATTACACCCTTGTGAATATTGGTCATTGATTCTACCAGGCACTGCAAAAACATCTCTGCTGTATCCATTCGCAAGATCAGCCGAAATCATGGATCCACCAGTAGCAGCCGACTCCACAATAATCAATGCATCACAAAGTCCTGCCACAATTCTATTTCTCATCGGAAACCGCTCCCTATCCGCTCTTGTGCCACTGATGTATTCAGACATTACTCCGCCATGCTGTTGCATCTCTTTTGCAATATTTCTATGCTCGGCAGGATAGATAATATCCAACCCATGGGCTACTACACCTATAGTAGTAAGTCCGTTTTTTATCGCTTCTTTATGCGCTGTCACGTCGATACCAAAAGCCAGTCCACTGACAATAATAGGATTATACGGTTTGAATTCTTTTAGGCATTGCGCAATAAATTCTTTTCCATAATGGGTAGCATTACGAGTCCCTACAATACTGATGATCTTACGGTTGTTAAAATCGACATCCCCTTTTGTATATAATAACACAGGCGAATCTGGACAGTTTTTTAATTTAATAGGATAGTTATCATCTAGGTAGAAAATTGTTTTTATATTGTTTTTCTCAATAAAATCAAGTTCTTCCTTGGCTCTATCCATCACATTACTCCCAAGTATGGAATTGGTTAATCTGGTGCTAAAACCCGGAATTTTCATCAAATCAGTTCTACTTGCATCAAACACTTCCTTCACCCCGCCGCAATAAGCAATAAGTTTTTTGGCATTGATAGCACCAACGCCATCAAGGAGTGTGACGGCAATTTTATAAATCAACAGATTTTCCATAGAATTACTTCGAAAAAACCAAAGGTAATGAATCCTTTTTTCTAACTTTGGTCTTCGGTGATATTTGTTTGTTATCCCCAATTGATTTCACGATTTTTATATGAAAACCATTGTAATAATTCCTGCCCGTTATGCTTCAACCCGTTTCCCCGGTAAGCCTCTGGCTATGATTCATGACAAACCCATGATTCAATGGGTGTATGAAAATTCATTGAAGGCAGCGTCTGTCTCCAAGGTATATGTAGCAACGGATGACGATAGAATTGCCAAAGTAGTTCAATCTATCGGAGGAGAGGTACTGATGACTAGCAGTGACCATCCTAGCGGAACAGATAGAATATATGAAGCATATACTCAACTATCGGATGAATATGATGTCATCATCAATGTGCAAGGAGACGAACCTTATGTAGAGCCTGAGCATATTGACTTATTGGCACAATGTTTTATGGACTCAAAAGTCAATATTGCTACCTTGATAAAGGAATATCAAGATGGAGAAGATATCTTTGATGAAAATAAAATAAGAGTCGTCATTAATAAATTGGGTAAGGCGATGTATTTTTCACGATCGGCAATACCATTTGTCAAAAATACTGACAAAGCGAAATGGCAAAGTAAAGTCCCAATATACCAGCATATCGGAATGTATGCCTATCGGCCTTCTATATTGAAGAAACTAACAAGTTTAGAGCCTTCACCATTAGAGTTGGCGGAGCGTCTAGAACAGTTAAGATGGCTTGAAAACGGATACGATATTCACACGGCATTGACTCAAAGTGAGGCATTCAGTATAGATACCCCTGAGGATTTAGAACGATTGCTAAGGCTTAATAAATAGGCGTGGTAATTCGTTCGATTTCATTTGTTCAATATCTTTTTAATAATCCAACTACAAATACTACATTTGCAAGCATAGAATACGACACTTGAGATTAGACCATAACATAAGCGAATTACTGTATCAATATGATTGTGTGATTGTTCCTGAGCTCGGTGGTTTTGTCACCAATTATAGTCCAGCACAGTTGAATGAGAATACCAGTGTGTTTTCTCCTCCTTACAAGAGTATTAGTTTTAATAGCTACCTGAAGAATAACGATGGTTTATTGGCAAAACATATTGCTGAAAAAGAATCGATGAGTTTTGAGAAAGCCAATAAGCGTATCAAGAAGAAAGTAGAACAGTATTTCACTAAATTGAACAATGGCGAACGGGTTATTTTTGATAAAGTGGGGATATTGTACATGGATAAGTCTAACAAAATCCAGTTTAGCCCTGATCAATCCACCAATTACCTATTGGATTCATTTGGATTAAAGCAGGTGTATGCTTATGCTGTCGAGCCTCAGAATGTTGTGAAAAAAGAAGAGACACCTATACTAAGAGTAGTTCCTGAACCGATACGACTGATTGATACTCCTGAAAGTATTCCGTCTGAATCGAAGATCGTCCCAATAAGAGTAAAGGAAGCCTCAATTGAAAAAGAGGAAAAATCAAAGGATAAAGTCGTGGTTTTGCCAAAGCATGAAAAAGCAGACAAGGGCATGAAAAGACGTATTTGGTGGGCTGCTGCAGTAATACTACCAATAGCTATTGCTGGCTTTTTTATAACCTCTCAATCCTCTGTGGGTAATAATCATTGGGCAGGTTTAAATCCATTTAAACCTACGGTTACTCAAAAATATCAAGCAAGAGAGGGAGATCGAGTAATTCCGACAGTAGATTTATCTACCGATTTTCCAGATTTGTTTGACATTGAAAAAGACAAAAAGTATGTCATGTTTTCTCTTACAGATGAGGGGGATGCGATACCAATTTACACTCAAAACAAGAAGCCAGCACCCAAGAAAAAACTGATTAGAACGACGACATCCATCATTGAAAGCACTTATGTAGCACCTTTAAGTATTCAAACACTGCGTTATCATGTAGTCGCTGGTTGCTTTGGGGAATTAAGAAATGCCGAAAAAAAAGCAAAAACAATAAGAGCTAAAGGATATGAAGCCTTCATACTTGATCAACGGAAGGGCTTGTACAGAGTGGTTTATGGCAGTTCTTCGAAACGTAGTGATGCGATGATACTATTGCAACGTGTCAAGCAGAATGAAGATCGAAAGGCTTGGCTTCTTAGAAAATAATTATCCATAATAAATGATAATTTCTTGTGTAGTTAATCGTTAAGACTATACTTTTGCATTATTAATATTTCAACTTACAATTCCGTGGAAAAAGAAATAATAGATACCGGAGATTTGATCATTACATTTGAAAAGGAGGGGCATATACATTTCCATTTCAAAAAAACGGATGAAGCTATTAAATTTTCTGTAGTGGAGAATGCCTTGGCTATCATTAAGAATCATTCTATACAAAAAGCTTGTCTATTGGTGACCACGGAAGAGGGAGCTACCCTAACGCAAGAAGCAAGAGATTATGCCTCGTCTAAAGAATTCGATGAACTGATCTATGCTGATGCTATCGTCAGGACGAATTATTCACATGAGATGGCAGCCAATTTTTTCATACGATTCAATAGACCTAACAGACCCGTAAAGTTATTTCCTAATATGAAAAAAGCGATGGTTTGGATTACGGAGAAACAAGAGGAAATCAAAAATAACAACTAACGTATTATGAAAGGAAAAGTCACTGCAAAGGAGACGTGTGCCATCACTACCCATCTTGTATTGCCGCACGAAACCAACACCTTAGGCAATCTAATGGGTGGCGTATTACTGAATTGGATGGATATCAACTCTGCTATCTCAGCACATCGTTTGTGCCGTAGAGTTGTCGTCACAGCTTCCGTAAATAATGTATCTTTTAATAAGTCAATTGGTCTTGGAGAGATCGTTACTATTAAAACAAAAGTATCGCGTTCATTCAATTCATCAATGGAGGTGTTTTCTGAGGTATATGTTGAAGATCATGTAACAGGTGAAAAGCTTAAATGCAATGAATCTATTTACACATTTGTAGCAGTAGATCAAAACGGTGGCACCATCACAGTGCCAGAGTTAGTGCCTGAAACGGATGTAGAAAAAGAACGCTTTGATGCCGCTTTGAGACGAAGACAATTGAGTTTGATTTTGGCAAAGAGACTTAAACCGGAAGATGCGTCGGAGTTGAAAGCTTTATTTGATTAGTTTTTCTGTTAGGGAGGTATTTATAAACTTGTAAATCCAACCTCTTCACTTATACCTAGATGATAAAGTCACCCATGCTTCCTGCCAATGGGTAAATCCGTAATGAACCTTCCGCTAATAAACCTCCTCAATCGCTCTGACAATCGCATCGTTCTCAATACGATTAATACACCCCCCTTTATATTTGCAATGATTGCCAAGCTTGGAGCAAGGGCGTCTTTTGAGTCCTAAAGGCTCGATAATAATAGACTTGTCTCCAGGCATATATGCGGACATCCCAAGTCCAGGTGTCGTACATCCCCAGATAGAGACGATATTTTTTTTAAAGGCAGAAGCAATATGCATCAATCCAGTATCAGGAGTTACTACCATTCTAGCTTGTCGAATAATGGAGGCGCTCTGCGGAATCGAAAACTTACCAATGGCTGAATGGATATGATTGGGTACATTTTCTAAAATTGTCTTACCATCTTTTTCATCCATCGGGCCGCCCATTAGGATGACGGGGTGATTGATTTTTCGAAGAAGTTTGATAGTTTTCTTCACCGATAATTTTTTCCCATCATAGGTAGCGCCTATTGCCCATGCTATGTAGTCATTGGCTTGTAGCTTAGATGCGATAGATGACACATTCACTTCATCTTCTTTTGGGATGAAAAAATCTAGTCCTTTACCGTCATTGGAAATACCGAAATGATCCAAACAATCCATGTATCTATCCACAATGTGTGCCTCAGGCATTAGATTGATACCGGTATTCACCCATATCCATTTTTGAATATTGACTTTATCGACGCTCGAATATTCCACTTGTAGTTTCTTCTTGATCTTCAGCGAGCGAAGATTGTGGTGTAGGTCGATGACATAGTCATATTGCTCCTTGACTAGTTCAGGTATCAATTCATTGATATTATTTTCAGCCAACCATAGTTTATCGATATGTGGATTGGCTTGAAGAACGGATTGATATTGCTTTTTGATAATAAAGTGTAGGGCTAAATCTTGTGGACCTTGTTGTTTTAGATTTCGGATAACAGGCGTGGTCAACACGATATCGCCGATAGAACTAAGCCTTATGATGAGTACTTTGGTCATACCTACTTAGAAATGCTATACCATCCTTCTTTTTTGATTTCTTCCCACGTTTTATTTCTAAGCATAAACTGGATGTTTGATTCTTCACTTCCTATTTTTTTTCGAATATGGGTTGAGGAAATATCCATGATGGGCGCTTCAGTAAAAATCACTTGGTCACCCAATTCGGCCTTTTCAAGTTCATTCATGGTATATCCTTTGCGGGGATAGACATAGATAGGGTGGGAGAGAATGTATTCTGATTCACGCCATTTGCGGATGTTTTGAATATTATCTTCCCCCATGATGATATTGAATTTATGTTCCTGAAAAACCTCATGAAGATGCTTAAGTGTATTGACCGTAAACGATGGTTTGGGCAGGTCAAACTCCACGGTGGAGACTTTAATTTTTGGGTGGTTTTCGATAGAGAGATTAATCAGACGAAGTCTTTTTTCTTGGTCTAATAGATCTTGATTTTTTTTAAAGGGATTCTGTGGCGAAAGAACAATCCACACTTCGTCCACCATAGTTGTCATGTATTCAGCAATGATGAGATGTCCTACGTGAATAGGATTAAAACTACCGAAGAAAAGACCAATGTTCATTTAGTTCAGAAATTTTTTAATAGCATCATAAGCCTCACTACAAGCTGTATCAAGATCATCATTCACGATGATAAGATCAAAGTTTTTTGCTTCTTTCATTTCTTGACTTGCCTTCTCTAATCTACGTGCAATTTGCTCTTCAGAATCTGTCTTTCTATTCTGTAATCTTTCAGACAGGGTTTCGATGGATGGGGGCTTAATAAAAATAGAAAGGGCATTTTTGCCAAGCTTCTTTTTTAGGTTAACTCCTCCAATGACATCCACATCAAAAATCACATGTTGCTCGTCATTCCATATTCTTTGCAATTCTTCAAGAAGAGTACCATAAAATTGATTTTCATAGACTTCCTCCCATTCAATAAACTCTTCATTGATGATTCTTGATTTGAATTCTTTGGTAGAGAGGAAATAGTAATCTTCACCATCTTTTTCATCTCCTCGGGCAGGTCTATTCGTTGCAGACACGGAGAACGCAAGTTGTAAATCTTGGCCAAGAAGGTGTCTTACTATCGTAGTTTTCCCAGAGCCTGATGGCGCCGAAACGATGATGCCCTTGCCGTTGAGTTTTCTATAAGACATTGAGTAATTGCTCTTTTATTTTTTCTAATTCATCTTTCATCTTGATGACAATTTTCTGCATATCCGCATCATAGGATTTTGCGCCCAAGGTGTTTATTTCTCTTCCGAGTTCTTGTGAAATAAACCGGAGCTTTTTGCCTTCGGAATTCTCTTCATGGATGATTTCTAGAAAATAGTCAATATTACTTTGTAATCGAATGAGCTCTTCATTGACATCTATTTTTTCGATGTAATAGATAAGTTCTTGCTCAAATCTATTTTCATCCACCCTCACTTCATCGAGGTTGGTTTGCAGGCTTTTACGAATCCGTTCTTTGATTTTATCTAGTCGTTTGGCGGAGATAGGCTGTACCTCTTGTTTTAGCTTAGCGATATTATCTATATTCCGAAGAAGATCTTTTTTCATCATAGCACCTTCTTGCAGTCGGTAGTCAATGATGTTTGTAATTGCAAGATTCAATAAAGATTTCAACTCGATCCATTCTTCCTCATCTGCCTCTATTTTTTCTGACACCATGACTTCGGGCATACTTAAAGCGATGGAAAGTTTGTCATTTATTGTCGATCCAAGTTCTTCTTCTAAACTCTTAAGTTCTTGAAAATAAGACTTTACGAGTGATTTATTAATGGTGGACTTGTTGTTCCCATTGTCACTACGTTGTATCGTGCATTCAATTTTACCTCGTACAAGGTGTTCTGTAAGGATAGATCTTAGATCCATCTCATGGGTCTTGTAAAGCGATGGTACTCGGAGGTATAGATCCACAGATTTGCTATTGAGTGAACGAACTTCAACTGTTGTATTAATGGAATTAATTAGGGCGGTGGCTTTGCCATAACCCGTCATGGATTTTATCATAGAGACTTTATTATTGTGCGAAAATACAGAAATCATTTCAGTGTAGAAAGCGATTTTTAAATAGTTGATACGGATTAACAAATCACTGGTGAATAAATACCAGAATATTACGTTATGTCTTCTACACATCCCATACCTTTAATAGTCAGTAAGAAGAAGAATGAACAAAATTATCAAATTCGTATTTGCCATAGGTACTTTAGCAGTAATCATGGCAATATTCTTCGTGGGTGCCGCCTATGTTTTTGAAGATGAGATAGTAAATGGCGTTCAATTGAAAATAAATCAACAATTGGACACAGAGATATCTGCCAAGGAAGTAAATTTCTCCATGTTAGAGAGATTTCCCTATGCGTCTATTAAATTCAATGATGTTTGGATTGAAGATAAAGACAGCCCAGGAGATACTTTGTTGTTTTCCAAAGAAGTATTTCTTTCGTTCAACATGATGGATCTTGTGAGTAAAAATTATACAATCAAAAAGGCCGAGATCAATGAGGGCGTGATGCATATGGTTCGAAATGAAGAAGGGTCGAGTAATTATATATTCTGGCATGCTTCAGAAAATAAGGAGTCCACAGTTAGTTTTGATATAGAAGAACTCAAACTGCAGCAAATGCAGTATACCTATCGATTAGGGAAGGATAAATTTGAACTATCGGGATATGTGGATGAACTGGAATTGTCAGGTGGGGTAGATACTTCTGGACTTTCACTAGAGAATCGAATCATCATGAACCTGCATTATTTGAAATATGAAGGGGCTACTTATATTGAAAATCAATACACGAAGCTTGAGGGGGGAATAAGCCTCGATAAAAAATATAAAAACCTAGGATTCAACGATTTTACGCTTAGTTTTGGAGAGGTAGAACTGCCTATTGAGGGGAATATATTTCTACAAGAAGAGATATGGAATGTGGACTTACAAACGGATCATAGAGCAAGTTTGGGTAAGCTGCTTACGGTAATGTCAGATGAATTGAAGGATGCTTTTGGCACGTATGACATGGAGGGAGAATTGGCTTATCGCGCTAAATTGAAAGGCGCTATTGATGAAAATCAAGTGCCATTACTGAGGGTTAATTTTTTGTTAGAAAAAGGACGAGTCAAAGAACAATCGTCGGGTGTAACCATGGATAACATCTATTTTAAAGGGGCTTATCAGAGCCTTCAGGGTGGCAGTGAAAGGATTGAGATAGAAGATTTGAAGACCATATTGGCGGGAGGGAACATCAATGTAAGTGGTGCCATAGAGAATTTTGACAATCCATGGTTGAATATGGAGATACATTCGAAAATAGACGTAGAGAAACTCCAGCGATTTCTTAAGTTAGAAACGATTGATAAGATGAAAGGCAGTTTAGTAATCAATACTAAGTTTAAAGGACCATTTCCTAATAAAAATATCAGTAGGGCTAGTTTGGATAAGTTAAAAATGTCTGGAGACATGCAAGTTGCTGATTTACAGCTTAAATTTAGTGGAAGTCAACAAAATTTCGAGGCCCTGAACGGTAAAGTTGTTTTTAACGATGATGATCTTGAGATACAAAACCTTTCTGGAACAGCCAATGGAAGTTCGTTTGATGCCAATGGAGAGCTGCGAGGATTTATGCACTACATGTTCGATATGCAAGATGAGTTGAACCTTGTGGGCAGTATCAATTCTCCCCATCTTGATTTGGATGCGTTGCTTGCAGAGGGAGATAGCGAGGGAGAGGCAAGTTTTAGTTTAAGCAACAAACTGAATCTTAATCTAAATACAAAAATTGACCGACTGACGTATAAAAATTTCTTAGCAGAAGATATTCATGCTAAAGTGAAGATAATTAGAGGATTGTTGGAAGTAAAGGATGTGAATTTTAATGCTGCCCAAGGGAGTGTTAAAGGGGATCTGTCTATCAAATCTGTGGGGGAAGACAATTACAAAATTCATTCTATCATTGATATAAAAGATATCGACATTGCTCAGATTTTTGATCAATTTGACCAGTTTGGTCAAGAGTTTATTCAGTCGCAACATCTGCTTGGAACAGGCAAGGCTCGGATAGATTATCAATCGACAATGACTGGCGGATTAGATATTGATATCAATAGTATAATTTGCAATGCTGATATGGAAATTCGCGATGGAGAGTTACTGAATCATCCAGCCATGAAAGACATCTATACCGCCATGAATGGCTATAAGATAATTCGTCCATTCGTGAGATTAGAAGAGTTGAGAAAGGAACTTACGCATTTGAAATTCTCTCAGCTCAATAATAAGATTAGAATAAAAAATGGCAACATTCATATTCCCGAAATGAGGATAGAATCTAATGCAATGGATCTGGTAATATCTGGGAATCACACCTTCGACAATGAGATTGATTACAAGTTTAATTTTAAGTTATCTGAGGTATTGGTTCGACGACAGCAGACAGAATTTGGTCCAATTGCGGATGATGGAACTGGCGCTAAATTATTTATGAGGATGTACGGTACGACAGAAGACCCAAATTTTGAGATGGATGCCGAAAAGGCAAGAGAATCCCGACAGAAAGATTTTATTGCAGAAAAACAAAACCTAAAGCAAATCATCAATGAAGATATTTTAGGTAAGCGAAAATCAGGCTCATCCGATAAAAAAACTATTGAGAAGACCATAATTACTATCGAAAAGGGGACAGATTCTGAGGAGGAGGATACAGAAAACACCATCGTGAAGAAGGAAAGAGAAGAAGACTATTTTGAAGAGGATAGTGTCGATGATGAGGATGATGATTTTTAGACCCAATTGGTAATGAGTATTTATTCCCGAAAACAAAAGTGGAAATTAGTTTTATTGTTTCTGGCACTACTAATCATAGGAGTGTCCTTTTGGTATTCGTCATATATCGTTCAGAGAATAAGAAGTGAAGAGCACAAAAAGGTGGAGCTATGGTCCAAGGCGATCAAAAAACGGGCAAAACTTGTTCAATATACCAAGACGCTTTTTGAACAACTCGAAGAAGGAGAGCAGAAAAGTGTAGAAATTTGGACAGACGCCATGGATATCCAGAATAATGTTGAATTGGATGACTATACATTCGTGCAGAAGATTATTCAAAATCAAACGAATATCCCTATGATATTGGTAGATGATGATGATCAAATCACCTCTACTAGAAATCTTGATGCGGATAAAATCAATGACCCTGCTTATATTCAGCAACAACTAGAGTACATGAAGTCTCTGTACCCACCGATGGAGATTGTTTTTTTTAATGAAAAGCAGTATCTGTACTACATGGATTCAAGACTTTTTACAGAACTAAAACAAGTGATGGATGATCTCATCAATACATTTATTTCTGAGACGGTGATTAATTCTGCATCTGTACCTGTCGTATTGACTAATGGCGCACAGGATGAGGTAATAAGTTCAGGGAATATTGATGAAGATGAATTGCAAAACTCCAACAGATTGAAAAAAATGTTGGCAGGGATGAGCGAAAGCAATAATCCTATAGAGATAGACTTGGGGGAAGGTCAAAAAAACTATGTCTTCTACGAGGATTCAGTGATTCTGACACAATTGAAATATTTTCCTTTAGTACAATTCTTAGTCATAGGATTGTTTCTTATGATCTCCTACCTTTTGTTCAGCACTTTCAGAAAATCGGAGCAAAATCAAGTATGGGTAGGGATGGCAAAAGAGACGGCGCATCAATTAGGAACGCCACTATCAGCCCTTATGGCATGGATGGATATCCTGAAGATGAAGAATGTGGACGAAGAGATAATCGGTGAAATGTCTAAAGATATCGCAAGACTGGAGACAGTTACTGAGCGTTTTTCCAAAATCGGTTCGGAGCCAGATCTTAAGAGTGAAAACATAAAGGAAATAATGCAAGAATCAATTGAATATTTCACTCCGAGAATATCTAAAAAGGTTAAAATCACATTAATGACAGAAGGAAAAGACCTACATGCGATGATTAATACATCTCTCTTCGGATGGGTCATAGAGAATCTATTCAAAAATGCAATCGATGCTATGGCTGGTCAAGGGAGTATTGATATAATCATTACGGATAAGGATTCTGTACTACAGATGGACATTAAAGATTCTGGAAAGGGGTTGCCGCCGAGTCTTCATAAGACCATATTCCAACCTGGTTTTACCACCAAAAAACGTGGATGGGGATTGGGTTTGTCATTGACGAAAAGAATAATAGAAAGCTATCACCACGGAAAGATTTTTGTTTGTGATTCTGCAGTGGGGAAAGGAACTACTTTTCGCTTGGTGTTGAATAAGAAGGTGGAGTAGGAGGGTTGAATGGTTTCTTGTATGTGGTTTGTGATTCTTCATTCGTAATTAATTACCCATTTGATTTGAATAGACTTTTTTCTTTGACTTGTTGGGGATTCTATCGGTCGTGCCTCCCTCTGAATGACCCTTTGTATGTGGGTGTGGGATGGTGTAGAAGTACTTGCGATTCATTATTTGTAATTCATCATTCATCATTAACCATTAACAATTAATTACCCATTTGATTTGAATAGACTTTTATCTTTAACTTGTTGGGGATTCTTTCGGTCGTGCCTCCCTCTGAATGACCCTTTGTATGTGGGTGTGGGATGGTGTAGAAGTACTTGCGATTCATTGTTCATCAT
>JAJRRH010000009.1 GCA_024279715.1 Bacteroidota bacterium | reverse complement strand
AGTACATGTACGACTTATTGAAAGAGCGTGGGTGTGGTGATATCAAAATATTTGCTGGTGGAGGTGGCACAATTCTTCCCACTGAAATAGCCGATCTCCAAGAGTATGGCATTGAAAGAATCTACCACCCAGATGATGGACGAGCCATGGGCCTCCAAGGCATGATTAATGATTTGATGCGCAAGAGTGACTTTGCTATTGGAGAATCTATCAAAGGTAGCATTGCTGATCTTAAAGAAAAAAAATCGGATGTCATCGCTCGTATGATATCAGCAGTCGAGAATTATGGGGACAAACACCAAGACTTGAAAACTGAAATTGCCAAAATAGCGGATAAGACTAAAGTACCTGTACTTGGAATAACGGGTACAGGTGGCGCAGGAAAAAGTTCACTTGTGGATGAATTGGTCAGAAGATTTTTAAGTGATTTTCCTGAAAAACACATTGGTATCATTTCAGTAGATCCATCAAAAAGAAAAACTGGTGGCGCATTACTCGGTGACAGAATAAGAATGAATAGCATATTCAATGATAGATGCTATATGCGTTCGTTAGCGACGAGACAGAGTAATCTTGCCATGAGTAAACATATCCAGGAGGCTGTTAATATACTGAAAGTCGCAGGGTTTGATTTAGTTATACTGGAGACTTCGGGGATCGGTCAAAGTGATACTGAGATCATCGATCATTCAGATGTAAGCTTATATGTCATGACTCCCGAATATGGTGCAGCCTCACAACTAGAGAAGATTGACATGCTTGATTATGCAGACATCGTGGTACTCAACAAATTTGATAAACGAGGGGCATTGGACGCCATTCGTGATGTAAGAAAACAATACAAACGCAACCATAAACTCTTCGAAGCTATAGATGAAAGCTTGCCTATTTATGGAACTATTGCGAGTCAATTTAATGATCCCGGCACCAACAATCTGTATGTGGGATTGATAGAAATGCTAAACGAAAAAACGCAAGCGACAATAAAAAGTCATAATCACAAAAGCAAAGATGAAAGTGAAAAAACACATGTTATTCCACCTCGTAGAATACGGTATCTTTCTGAGATAACAGATACGATAAGAGGCTACAATGACTGGGTGACGGAAGAAGCTGAAAAAGCTGAAAAACTATACCAACTTAAAGGCGCTATGGAGATCCTCGGAAAAGACAATTCGAGTAATCTTGAGCAAGCATATGAAAAAATTGAAAAAAAACTAAACCCAGAGAACAGAGAAATTATCGAACAATGGGATGACAAGGTTGCGCGTTATCAAGCAGATGAATACATATTCAAGGTACGTGATAGAGAGATTAAAATACAAACGAAATACACATCCCTATCCAAACTTAAAATTCCAAAAGTAAGTTTACCAAAATATAAAAACTGGGGAGAGATACTGACTTGGAATTTACAAGAAAATGTGCCTGGTGAATTTCCATATACTGCTGGTGTTTTTCCTTTTAAGCGAGAAGGAGAAGATCCAACGCGGATGTTTGCTGGTGAAGGCGGACCAGAGCGCACCAACAAAAGATTCCATTATGTATCATTAGGTATGCCAGCCAAAAGGCTAAGCACTGCTTTTGATAGTGTAACGCTTTATGGCAATAACCCCCATCTCCGTCCTGATATTTATGGTAAAATTGGTAATGCTGGTGTAAGTATTTGCTGCTTGGATGATTTGAAAAAACTATACTCAGGATTTGACCTATGCCATCCTGCCACTTCCGTTTCTATGACCATCAACGGTCCTGCACCGATGATTCTTGCATACTACATGAATGCAGCCATCGATCAACAATGTGAATTATACATCAAAGAGCAAAGTCTGGAAAAAGAAGTAGAGAAAAAAATTGAGATTATATACAAAGACAAAGGTATCGAGAGACCCAAATATCACGGAAAATTACCAGAAGGAAACGATGGTTTAGGACTTATGCTACTTGGTGTTACTGGCGACCAGGTGCTGCCTCCTACTGTATATCAAGAGCTAAAAGAGAAGGCGTTGACGAGCACAAGAGGAACGGTACAAGCCGATATTTTGAAAGAAGACCAAGCGCAGAACACCTGTATTTTCAGTACTGAATTTGCCTTAAAATTAATGGGGGATGTGCAAGAATACTTCATTGAACAGAAAGTTAGAAATTTCTATTCCGTGAGTATCTCCGGTTATCACATAGCAGAGGCGGGAGCTAATCCGATTACGCAATTAGCATTTACTCTTTCTAATGGTTTTACGTATGTAGAATATTACCTCAGCCGAGGGATGAGCATAGATGATTTTGCTCCTAACTTGAGTTTCTTTTTCTCCAATGGTATAGACCCTGAATATTCTGTTATCGGAAGAGTAGCGAGAAGAATTTGGTCAAAAACGATGCGTGAAAAATATAAGGCAAGTAGCCGAAGTCAGAAGCTCAAATATCATATTCAAACGAGTGGAAGATCACTACATGCACAAGAGATCAACTTCAACGATATTCGCACGACACTCCAAGCCTTGTATGCAATATATGACAATTGCAATTCATTACACACCAACGCTTATGACGAAGCTATAACCACTCCCACAGAAGAGAGTGTAAGACGAGCGATGGCGATTCAACTCATCATCAATCGTGAATTGGGATTGGCTAAAAATGAGAACCCACTACAAGGAAGTTTTATCATCGAAGAGTTGACAGAATTGGTAGAAGAGGCTATTCTTACAGAATTTGACAGAATCACTGACAGGGGGGGTGTTTTGGGTGCTATGGAAACGATGTATCAACGGGGGCAAATACAAGAAGAGTCGCTCTATTATGAGACTTTGAAACACACTGGTGAATATCCAATAATTGGTGTGAACACCTTCTTGAGTGACGATGGCTCTCCCACCATTATTCCAGGAGAAGTAATACGAGCGACAGAAGACGAAAAGAAAGTGCAGATAGAGACTGTAGAGCGTCTAATGAAGTCCAATGCTAAACAAAATGAAGAGCATATAAGATTGCTTCAACAAAAAGCTGTGGCAAATGAAAATTTATTTGAAGCACTTATGGAAGCCTCAAAAACATGCTCTCTTGGAGAGATAACGGACGGTCTATTTAAAGTAGGCGGACAATATCGAAGAAATATGTAGTGTCGATTTTGACTCTTTAAACAATAATGTCTTGTGTTTGATAATTTTTCGTATGTTTAGAATCTAAAAACAACACCTTTGGATCATATTACAAAAAGACCAAGCCTAATTGCTGCCTTGTTTCCAATTATTATTTTGATTGGACTTTTAGGTATCAATGTTTACTTATTTCATGATGACTCTAGCTATGGGTCAAATCAAATAGCTCTATTGATTGCAGCTGCTGTTGCAGGATTTGTTGGTCTTCGTTTGGGTTTCAATTGGAAACAGATGTATAATGGTATCGTCGAGAGTATCAGCTCGGCAATGGGAGCGATAATCATCCTCCTAATGATAGGCGCACTGGCTGGCACTTGGCTCTTAAGCGGCGTAGTACCTGCTATGATTTATTATGGCCTACAGATATTAAATCCTTCTACATTTTTACTTGCTGCTTGCGTTATTAGTGCCATCGTATCTTTGGCCACAGGAAGTTCTTGGAGTACGATTGCCACTGTGGGCATAGCATTGCTTGGTATCGGACAAGTACTTGGATTACCCACAGGATGGGTGGCTGGCGCAATTATTTCGGGTGCCTATTTTGGGGATAAAATGTCTCCATTATCTGACACCACTAATCTGGCTCCTGCGGTGGCAGGCACCGATCTATTTACCCACATAAAGCATATGGTATGGACTACTGCACCAAGTTTTCTTATTTCACTTATTGTGTTTACAGTCGTTGGCTATCAAAGTGACGCTTCTTTTGACCCAGCCAAAGTCAATCAATTGCTCACTCTGCTGGATAGCACTTTCAATATTAATGCTTTCCTTTTTCTTGTGCCTACCGTGGTGATTATTCTTATTTGGAAAAGAATGCCGGCAATTCCTGCGCTGTTAATTGGGAGTATTGTTGGAGGAATATTTGCCTTAATCTATCAGCCTGAAATAGTTGCTAGAGTCGCAGAAGGGGCTGACGGTTATCTTGAACAGTCGTATAAAGCTATTATTACCGCTATGTCCCTAGATATCACAGGATATTTTGAAAAAGAAAACTTACAAATAAATGAAATATTTGGAATAGCCGATGGCAAAAGGCTTTTGAAAGCTGGTGGTATGGCAGGTATGATGAACACCATTTGGCTAATTATTTGCGCCCTTACTTTCGGAGGGATCATGCAAGCAACAGGACTTTTAAGACGAATTACGGATACGCTATTGAAATTTGTAAGTTCACGAGGATCATTAATCACAACTACTGCAGGCACATGCATCTTTTTCAACATTACGGCTTCAGATCAATATCTAGCGATTGTTGTACCAGGAAAAATGTATGAAGAGGCGTTTGAAGAATATGAAATGGCTCCTGAAAACCTCAGTCGGGTATTGGAAGATTCAGGCACTGTAACTTCAGTCCTCATCCCATGGAACACGTGTGGAGTCGCACAATCTGGTGTTCTTGGCGTTGCTGTATTATTGTATGCTCCCTACTGCATCTTCAATTGGGTTAGCCCATTGATGACAATTCTATTTGGCTATATGGGATGGAAAATCACTCCTTTAAAGAAAACAACTACTGGGTTAACGAGTAACCAAAAATCCTCCTAATCCTAATAAATTAGATTTCTCCTTTGGATAGAATTCTATCCTATGACTTTCTTTCAACCCGAATTACGCCTTAGAACTTTCTATTACGAGTCCGAACTACTGCAAAATATACCGCTCTGCTAACTTTTCTAATTTAACCATAGCGGTGCTATGCTAAAATTAGTAAAAGTTTATATTTATATTTTATTGTAGTTTGAACTCACATAAACAAATCCCAATGATTAGGCGGGTTATATCAATGACTGGTTGTTTTTGTCCTATAGATGGTTTATCTTTGAGCAAGCATTATTCATCCAAATAGGTCTATACTTTTATATACTATCCTAATGTC
Organism: Bacteroidota bacterium; assembly: GCA_024279715.1. Taxonomy (GTDB): domain Bacteria; phylum Bacteroidota; class Bacteroidia; order Flavobacteriales_D; family JABDKJ01; genus JAJRRH01. The sequence continues at coordinate 4,284 of JAJRRH010000009.1, read as the reverse complement.
TTAATTATTGTTTTTCATAAAATTAGGCATGCCTTTTAAAATTCAAAAAAAATGAAAAATTTAATCACTCTACTTACAATCGTTTTTCTGACATCCACTTCCTACGCTCAAATTCAAAGCCAAGGTCATCCTTTTGAATGGCAAGTAAAAAATGCCCCTCCAATAGATATTACCTTTTACAAAACGCCAGCTCTGGATATGACATCAATCATAGCTGAAGATGAAGTGGTAGATCAATACAAAGAAACCCCTTATCGTTTTGGGATAGATCGCGAAGTCAATTATAATCTATTTGATTTTGGTTCTTCTACATCTTTAAAGAATGGGGATCTTCTTTGGCGCATGGGAATTCATTGTCCGGATGCTACTTCTATTAATCTTATTTTTGGTGAATATAATATTCCGGAAGGTGGTGTAGTCTACATATGGAGTGCAGATAAAAAAGAATATATAGGTGGATTTACTCATGAAAACAACAAGGATTTTGGTTCATTAGCAGTAGGGCTAGTACATAGTGATAAAATTATTATTGAGTATCGTGAACCTGCTGAGAGGATAGGTCAAGCATCATTGGTACTTACGACAATCACCCATGGGTATAGACCAGTAATCAACAAGTGGGAAGAGGATAAAGGACCTTTTGGATCTAGTGGTAATTGCAATATGAATGTGAATTGTGCTGACGGCGATCCTTGGCAAGATGAAAAGAGAGGTGTAGCCTTAATCCTAAATGGTGGTTCTGCTTGGTGTACTGGCTCCTTAATCAACACCACTTCTCAAGACGGTACCCCATATTTTCTTACAGCAAGTCATTGTAACGGCGATGAATCAAACTGGGTGTTCTACTTCAATCATGAATATGAAGGATGTTCAAGCAGCGGTGTAGCACCCACAAATCAGAGTATATCTGGCGCTGTTGAACAAGCTACTACAGCTCCGTCCGATGCTCACTTGGTATTATTAAGCTCCGATGTTCCGGCTTCTTACGAGCCATATTATAATGGTTGGGATAAAAGTGGTGTCCCGGTATCTTCAGCAGTTGGAATTCATCATCCTGCTGGTGATGTAAAGAAACTTGCCTTTGATGATGATCCATTGACAATTACAGCTTATAGCAGCAATACGGAAGGGGATTTTGATCATTGGAGAATTGAAGCATGGGAACGATCGACAACCACTGAGGGAGGGTCTTCTGGTTCGCCCTTGTTCGATCAAAACCATAGAATTATCGGACAATTACATGGCGGTGCTGCCAATTGTTCAAATTCTATCAATGACTGGTATGGCGCAATGCATAGTTCCTGGACGACGCTAAGTCAATTTCTTGATCCTACAAATTCTGGGGTAAGCACAATGGATGGTTTTGGCCCATTTGATGTCACTTATAATATTGATGCCATGGCAGGAGGGGTTACTAATGCAAGTGCGTCAAGCTGTGAGTCTGTCGCTTTCACTCCTACTTTCAAGTTAATAAATAATGGAATAAATGCGCTTACTTCTGCGACCATTTCTTATTCGTACAATGGCGTAGCTCAGCTCCCTATCGCTTGGACAGGAACACTTTCTCAAAATGATTTTGAATTAGTTTCTCTTGCAGAAATGATTCCAAATATCGGATCAAATGATATCACAGTAGGCATTGAAATCATTGGTGATGAAAATGCGCAAAACAACCAAAGTGTAAACGTCTTTAATGGATCAAGTGTAGAAGCAACAGGTACGCAACAGATCAATATTGAGATCCTAATGGATGATTATGGCGCCGAGGTGACTTGGGAGCTGAAGAATCCTTTAGGGACCACAGTGCTTTCAGGCGGACCCTATACCACAGGAACAGTAGAAACGATTAATGAGAGTTATGACATCCCGAGCGACGGTGATGGGTGTTACACTTTCACTATCTATGACTCTTTTGGCGATGGCTTATGCTGTGGTTATGGCATTGGAAATTATACTATTTCGGATGTGAATGGTGTGTTAGTATCAGGGGGTGAATATGCTGAGGAAGAAACCAAAATATTTTCTATGACTTCCGACGCAACACCTGACGATGTTGTCATGAGCATAAAAGCATTCTTACAAGGTCCTTATCAAGCAAATGGGCTGATGAATGATGTGGTAAGATCAAAAAGCAGTTTCCCATTAATTGAACCTTATACTGCTCTTGGCTATACTCATTACAACAATGGCGGTGGAGAAACAATAAATTCGAGCGTCCTTGATGTCACGGGCAACAATGCTATCGTAGATTGGATTTTTGTAGAATTAAGAGATGGTGAAAATCCTCACATCATCCTATCTACTCAATCCGCTTTACTACAAAAAGATGGGGATATTGTTGGTACAGATGGTGTATCGCCAATAGTGTTTCAAGGACTCACTCAGACGCAAGTCTATCTAGTTATTCGGCATAGGAATCACTTGGCGGCACGTACCTTAAATAGCTATCCTACTTCAGCTTTAACAATTGACTTATCCAATCCTTCTATTGAGTTTTTTGGCATTCAGCCAATAGCACAATTAGACGGGCGTCAAATGCTTTATAGTGGGGATGCTAATAGAGATGGCACAGTGAACACGGGAGATAAAATTGAATACTGGAGATTACAAAATGGGGTAGCTTATGATTATTTCGATTCTAGCGCTGACTTCGATCTAAATGGAGAAGTGAACCCAATAGATAAAAATGATTTTTGGAGATTAAACAATGGCAAGTCTGAACAACTCGAATAACCCTCAAAATATTCCAAGAATAAAAAAAGGCTAGAAGAAATCTTCTAGCCTTTTTGTTTTTTTTATACTGAGTTATCTATTCCTAGTTGGAAGAGATTGGTCTGTATTAGTCCACTTCCTCGAAGTCAACATCTGTTACTTCTTCGTCGACAGAAGAATCATCTGTTCCTTCTGATGTTCCGGCGTCAGCACTGGATGCATCTGCTTGCGCATACATATCTTGTGAGGCAGCTTGAAACACTTCTTGTAATTTGTCCATGGCAGGATTAATAGCATCTACATCTTTAGCATCATAGGCTGTTTTCAATTCAGCCAAGGCGCTATCAATAGGTCCTTTTTTATCCTCAGGTATTTTATCTCCAAATTCCTTCAACTGTTTTTCAGTTTGGAATATTAAACCATCGGCTTTATTCAAAGTATCGACTTTTTCTTTAGCCACACGATCTGATTCGGCATTAGCTTCTGCTTCTTGCTTCATTTTTTCGATTTCAGCATCTGTAATTCCTGATGAGGCCTCGATTCGAATGTTTTGTTCCTTACCCGTCGCTTTATCTTTTGCGGAAACTTGGATAAGACCATTGGCATCGATATCAAAAGTTACTTCAATTTGAGGTACTCCTCTTGGTGCTGGCGGTATGCTATCCAAGTGAAATTTACCGATCGTACGGTTGTCATTTGCCATTGGTCGTTCCCCTTGCAGCACGTGTATTTCCACTGAAGGTTGATTGTCAGAAGCGGTTGAGAATGTTTCTGATTTTTTTGTTGGAATGGTAGTATTCGATTCTATCAATTTAGTAAATACTCCACCCATAGTTTCAATCCCTAGAGATAATGGTGTCACATCCAACAATAGCACATCTTTAACTTCTCCAGTCAACACTCCACCTTGTATTGCAGCTCCTAAGGATACTACCTCATCCGGATTCACTCCTTTAGAAGGTTCTTTTCCGAAGAACTTTTTTACTGCATCTTGCACTGCTGGAATACGAGTCGATCCTCCAACGAGAATTACTTCATCAATATCAGAGTTACTTAATCCTGCTGATTTCATTGCATCCAATGCTGGTTTGATTGATCTTTTCACCAAGTCCTCTGTCAATTGATCAAATTTGGCTCTAGACAATGTTTTCACCAAGTGCTTAGGCACGCCGTCTACTGGCATGATATAAGGCAAGTTTATTTCTGTTGAAGTTGTTGAGGACAATTCAATTTTTGCTTTCTCAGAAGCTTCTTTCAGCCTTTGAAGTGCCATTGGATCTTTTCTCAAATCAATTCCTTCATCGCTTTTGAAGCTATCTGCTAACCAGTTGATGATTTTCTCATCAAAGTCATCTCCACCAAGATGAGTATCACCATCAGTAGAAAGCACTTCAAACACACCATCCCCTAATTCTAGAATAGATACATCGTGGGTACCGCCACCAAGATCAAATACAACGATCTTTTGATCTTTCTCAGAATCAAGACCGTATGCCAGAGAAGCCGCTGTAGGCTCGTTTACAATACGCGTTACATCCAACCCAGCAATGAGTCCGGCTTCTTTAGTTGCTT
>JAJRRH010000100.1 GCA_024279715.1 Bacteroidota bacterium | reverse complement strand
CATGGTATAAAGTGGCGAGATTTGAGGGGATACTACCATCCAGCAAATCGCAACTCCAATCCTTAGTGAAGGCAAAGGACTATAAGTATGTAAAGAAAGATGGCAAAGAATACTTTATGAGATTCATAAATTATTTGAGTAAAGGAGAGCAGTCACCCTTCGAACTGGTGCAAAAACAAATAGAGGTAACTTTGATTAATAACAGGAAAATGGAACTGTTGAAAACAATGAAAGAAGATTTGTATCGAGAGTCCGTCGTGAAAGAAGAAATAGAGATATTTAAAAAATAATTTAAATTAAATGAAACGTATATTATTCGTAGTGTTATTGTGTCTGCCGACCTTTATTTTTGGGCAGCCGACCGATTATCAGGTGCTAGATAAGATTATTGCTGTGGTAGGCGATGAAATTATATTGCACTCCGACTTGATGACCCAGAAAGCACAGGCTTTGTCGGCGGGAGTTGCAAATTCTCCTGAACTTGAATGCAGTATACTGGAGAACTTATTGTTTGAAAACCTATTGTTACACCAATCCAAATTAGACTCTATTGAAGTCTCTGAGAGTCAGATTCAATCTGAGCTAGATAGGAGAATCGCTGTTTTTAGTCAGCAGATGGGGGGAGAAGACAAACTCATTGAATTCTATGATAAAAGTATCATTGAGATAAAACTTGAATTCTACGATCTCATAAAAGATCAACTATTGATACAAACACAACAAGGGTCTATTACGTCGGAATTTAATTTAACTCCTGCTGATGTGACCGATTACTTCGACGCATTTAACAAAGACAGTCTGCCGTATGTTAATGCAGAAGTAGAGGTGAGTCAGATTATGATCAAACCCCAATGGTCTACCAGTGAAATCAAAAGAGTAAAAGATAAACTCAACGAGTTTAGAACAAGCGTGCTGGACGGAAGCAAAGAGTTTTCGACCCTGGCGGTACTATACTCTGAAGATCCTGGTTCTGCCGCCAAAGGGGGTGAACTTGGGGTAGTAGGTAAAGGAGTGATGGTGCCAGAGTTTGAAGCGGTGGCATATAACCTTGCCGAAGGAGATATCTCGCAAGTATTTGAGTCCGACTTCGGGTATCACCTGATGCAGATGATAAAAAGAGAAGGAGAGACATACAATGTACGACACATACTTTTGATTCCTAAAGTGCTTCAAGAAGACCTTGATATTGCTAAGGATAGCTTGCTGACAATCATTGATATGGTGAAAACAGATACTATTAGTTTTGAAAAAGCAGCATTGATGTATTCTGAAGATGAAGGCACCAAACATAATAATGGGTTGATGATAAATCCTAGTACTGGCTCCATTCGTTTTGAAATGAATGAGATAGATCCTGCAATATTTTTTGTGATAGATAAGCTGAAAGTTGGTGAAATATCTGACCCAGTATTGGTGAGGGGTAATGCCGGAAAAGAAGCCTATCGTATTATGAAGTTAAGATATCGGTCTGAGCCACATAAGGCAAACCTCAGAGATGACTATCAACTAATACAAAGTATGGCAGAAAATGCATTAAGTGGGGATGTGGTAAGCGAATGGATCACCGAACGCCGAATGAATACATACGTGCATATTGATGCAGATTATCAAAATTGTACATTCGGCAATCAATGGATAAAAATGCCGTAATACTATGTGGTCATCCTATGAATATGTCAATTCAATAGTTTATTTTACTAACTTGCACTTTCAAAATAATTAAGTCTATGTCAACAATTTCTTATGGATCAGATGCTCAAGCAATCGATGCTTTTGTACAAAAACAACAATCTCTAAAAGATGAACTCTCGAAAGTTATCATCGGACAAAATCAGGTGATTGATACCTTGGTGAACGCTATTTTTAGTAAGGGGCATGCTCTTTTAGTTGGGGTGCCGGGATTGGCAAAGACTTTATTGATTCAGTCTATATCTGAAGCATTAGGACTTTCCTTTAAGAGAATACAGTTCACGCCAGATCTAATGCCTTCGGATATCGTAGGAGCGGAGATACTGGACGAAAGTCGTCAGTTTAAGTTCTTGAAAGGTCCCGTATTTGCTAATATCGTATTGGCAGATGAGATCAATAGAACACCTCCCAAGACCCAATCGGCGTTGCTAGAGGCGATGCAGGAAAAGGTAGTAACAGCCGCAGGAAAAAGATACCTGCTCGATGCGCCATTCTTTGTGTTGGCTACTCAAAATCCAATAGAACAAGAAGGAACATATCCTCTGCCAGAAGCCCAGTTGGATAGATTTATGTACAATATTTGGGTGGACTACCCGAGTATCGAAGAAGAGTATGCCATCGTAAAAGGTACTACAGGAGTGGCTAAAGGAAAAATAATTGAAGTAATTTCAAAAGAAGAGATACTATTTTTCCAGAACCTGATAAGAAAAATACCAGTATCCGACAACGTCGTAGAGTATGCAGTGAAACTAGTGTCAAGAACAAGACCAGGTAGAGATACTGCTTCCGATATCATCAATAAATACGTCACATGGGGAGCAGGACCTAGAGCATCGCAGTATCTTGTGCTGGGAGCCAAAACACACGCAGCCATGCGAGGCAAATACTCACCAGACATTGAAGACGTCCAAGCCATAGCGATCAACGTACTTCGCCATAGATTAGTACGAAATTATAAAGCCGAAGCCGAAGGGCACAGCATAGAAAGCATTATAGGAGATATTTTGTAAGATATTTGAACCTAGTGCTTTTGCAAAGCGTTTCATTTAAGCTTTTGCAAAGTATTTCAGTGCCATTCTTACTTCTTCAGCAGAGCATCCAGAAATTCACCAACCTGTTTCACGTTTAGTCGCTTGGTGAGTATCTTCTTGTTTTCATCCAAAAGCAATACCACTGGGGTCGTTCGAGAGTTGTATAAATTTCTAAATTTTGTCCTATGACCGGGGCTATCGGCAAGGTTTATCATCTTGGCAAAATCAGGATGAGATTGAAGATATTTTTTCCAATCCTCTAACTCTTGGTCAGCACATATAGAAAAAACCTCAATGCCTTGCGGGTGATATTTATTGTAAAAATCTACTACATCAGGATTCTCTTCGAGACAATGGCTGCACGTAGGACTCCAAATATAGAGTAGGGTATAGGGAGCTTTTAATTCATGCAGTGTCTGAAATTTTGTTATCGTAGGATCATGCAGCTTGATGTCTGGTGCTATTTTTCCAAGAAGGGTGTGTTTCATGTCTTTCGCTTCATCAATAGCCTCCTGGATTCTCTCTGGGTCAATATCTGCCATATCCTCTTTGTCAAAATACTTTGATACCACATGCACGAAGCCAGTCTCCATGCCCATGTATTTCGAGCGTTTGAAATTGGCAGCTAGAAATCGAAGAGCAAAACTCTTCAGATGTGGGTCGTAATCGATGTTGGGGACAAATCTGTCAATGATAGCAGGCATGCTGTCGGGTACTTGTGGTATCACCCGATTAAAATATTCATCAAGTTTTGCATGAAATTCAGGGGTGCGATAGATGGCAGGCTCTTTGAAATCGACATTGTCAAAATAATGCTTCTTGTAATAATTATATCTAAAAGTAGAATCTATAATATTTCCTTGAGCATCCTCCGGTGCATCCGGTACATCTATCGGGCGTATCATTCCAATTACCGTGGCGTAGAATGTGCCTTTGTTTGATTCATGCTCCTTCTTTAGTTTCGCTTTCACCTTTTTATCGATCTCTGCTAGGGCATCTGTTATTTCTGACAAACGAGAAGCAGAGGTATTGACATCATTCTTTTCTTTCAGTAGAGCGGATTTTTCTTTATTCAAATCTGCTAGAAAACGGAAATAATCAAAGTACAATGAATTGTTTGGTGAATCCTTGGCTTCTGCATTTTGGTAATAGTCTAAAGTGTCTGTTTTTACAGAAAAATGTTGCTCATCGACTAGGAAGTATAAGAAGTTGAAATTTGGGAATACAAAGGCATATTTACCTTTCTCTAAAGCGACCGTATCTTCAAAAATAGCATGTCCCTTACTGTCTACCATCGCAGTGTCCGTATAATACATCTTGTCTCCTATGTAATTTGCAATGAAAATATTCTCATTAGACAAGCCTTTTACATCCACTTCTATTTTGTATCCAGGGAGGTCTGCCGAAATGTTATTTTGCGCATTGCATGAGGTGAAAAGTATCACCAATATAGCTATCATGTTGAGTCTCATAATATGTATT
>JAJRRH010000099.1 GCA_024279715.1 Bacteroidota bacterium | reverse complement strand
GGCCAAGATAATCAGCAATTCGTTGTTCAAATTCCTGTGTGGTTGCACCCATTCCTAACCAACCAACATCCAGTGAATCAGTCAAATGTTTAAGTGTATCCACACCTATGTGTGGTTGAAAAACAGGTATTTTTTCCATCGCTCAATCTTTCACACATTTCAAATAGCCATCAGGGGCTACCGTAAATAACACTCGAGACTCCAAATCTCGGTCGATTTCAAAGCGTTCTGAATTTTTAAGAAACTCCCAAACTGCTGTCTTAGGATTATTGCCCTTACTCCAAGGCCTATTTTCATACATATCTTCAGGCATATCTTCTATTCCAGTATCAAACACAACCACATAGCTATCGATTTTAACAAGAGGAGAATATAGTTCAAGTTCTTTTAATACATGTTCATGTGTATGATTGGAATCCAAGAAAATCATAATTCGTTTACTATCTTTGGCGAAGTCAAAAACCTGATTTGCCACATTTTCATCAATAGATGAACCTTCAATCATACTGATCCGTTTAGACATCGGATGTTTTTCAATTTCTTTCCGGTTATGCTCACGAATATCAATATCGATACCAAGCACTTTGCCATCACCTCCTAACAACTCAAGCATGGAAGCAGAGAAGATAAGCGATCCTCCATGAGCAATACCAGTCTCAATAATTAAGTCTGGCTTAACTCGAAAGATAATCTCCTGCATCAACATCACATCTTCATTAAGCTCGATAATAGGCCTACCCAACCAGCTGAAATTATAGGTATACCTATATTTAGCAAAATGAGGATACAGTTTCTTGCGTAACTCTTTCAGCTCTTTATCTGCCTGCATTGCATCAATAATATTTTTGTCATTCACACATTGACTTGCCATCTTACTTACCACCATTTTTTGAAAAGTTATTATTTATTTTCGCTACAACAAAAATTACATTACAATCTTCAGGTCTTTCTTTTCCCATTTCATAACATGCTTCACAGAATGCTTCCTTCCAGTCTTTAGATTTCTCAGCCCCGACACGTCCCCAGCCGAAACCACCTTCTTCCCATGGGCCATTCTTCAAAAACCAGTCCATTTGTGGTGTTGACAACATTTTGTAAAATACGCCACCAGTCTTTACAACCTCTAATCCTGCCTGTTCAAAATCAGCCACAAGGGTTTCTAGTGTATACGACCGACGATGTCCCACTACATGAATATCAAAAGGAGACAATTCCTCACAGCTTTCAAGAGATCCCATCTTAACGGCTATTTTCCTATTAATTGCCAAAGCATTTGGAACATGAACGATCAATGAACCATCTGACTTTAAAAAACTTGCTGCTTTTTTCAACACCTGTACTGGCTCTTGAACATGCTCCAATACATTGAGCATAAACACCGAGTCAAATTGATCATCCAGTTCCAAATCTTCTATCAAAGCCTCGTGAAATTCAACATTGGGCAATCGTTCTTTAGCTCTAGTCAAATGAGTATTAGATGCATCAACGCCTACCACTCGATGATAATGATTCGCAAAATGTTCGGTAATCAGCCCATCTCCACAAGGCATATCCAAAACATCTGGACCTTGTCCATTTTCCATGCAGGAAATAGCCTGATAATGACCTAAAATACTATTGTATGAATCAAAATGAACAGATCTTTCCCAGTCGAAACCTTCTTGTTTATCCTTCTCATCATCTAAATGGGCCATTTCTTTCCTCTCATATCGTTATTAACTACTTTTCAGGTTTGTTTTCAGACTCTCACTAAAAGACCTCATTGGAGTCCAATCAAATTGAGAATATATTTTGCCAGTATTCATAATTATATTTGGTGTATATTCATGAATTTCTCTACATTCAATTTTATTCGGTATTCCTGCCAAATCAATTACGGCTTCGGCAATTTCATATGTGCTTATTGCTTTACCACTTCCAATATGAAACACCCCATCCGCATCATTCTCAACTAATATTTGTAAAGCATCATTTAAGTCTTCTAAACAAAGTATATCGAGCGTTGGGTGTCCGTTTATATATTTATGTGGATGAATAGTCTCACCTTTTTTTGCTTTTTCCCAAAAATTATATATAAATTTCGGGCGATCGCTTCCATGTCCAAAAATAGGTCCTGAACGTATCAAACAGTAACGCAATCCAAAATTACGTTTAAACTGTTTTAGCATAATCTCAGCCAACAATTTTGCCTCGCCATATGGTCCTTTAGCTTGGGGGGAAAGATCCTCATCAGCCAACAATTCTTGTGAACAATATCCTGAAAAAACCTCCCATCCAGATAAATAATACAACTTCAAATCATGATTACGGCAAACATCTAATACATTTCGCATCATCACTAACATTGCGCCTACAGCTTGATTGGAAGTATAAATTCGGGGATTGGCCAAATGAATCACACTATCTATTTTATTTTCATGAACATACAAATCTAAAGCTACCAAGTCAGTTACAAGATTAATCTCCTCACGGCTCGGCACAAATATATCCATTGAGTTTTTTAACATCTTAGATAGTGACCGACCAAGGAACCCTCCTCCTCCGGTCATCAAAACACGTCTTCTTTCTTCAATCTTGGTTCTTTTTTTCTTGCTATCCAATGCCTGACGTACCGCTCCAATCATCTCTACCTTGATGTCTTTTTCACCGGTAGCGTCCATTACTTTTCGTGTAGCCTCGCTAAGACTAACTCCCAATTCCTGACTAATTACCCCAGCTGCTATGGCATTACTTCGAGACATGCCATAATCACAGCATACTACTACTCTTTCACCACTACGCAGTAGCTCCAACGCCCGATCAATTTTCTCCCGCACCAAAGCTGATGTATTACCTGGCTTATCCACCAAATCACGCACATCTACAATTGCGATATCAATATCTGTAGGCAAAGCATTGTATGCCGCAGTACCAAGGCTCTCTGTAGTCCAACGAATCACTTTTTGACCATCTCTG
>JAJRRH010000098.1 GCA_024279715.1 Bacteroidota bacterium | reverse complement strand
CAAAACAATTAACCGTAAAGAAATCAGCAATGATCGCTTCCGCTGAAATTACGAATACTTTTTTTGCACTAGACCGTACCAAAACCGCCTTGCTTTCCCTACCTGCAAAATATGTAGCTGGCAAGATGATGATCGTACGGGCATTGATATCGGGCATGAATTTGATGCTAGTAAAACCCAGTATATCTCCTCTAGCAAAAACACCCAGCATTCGAATTGACTTCTGCCCTCTTACGCCAATGCAAGTTCAAAAATCATTGGCTCAAAATCTGAAAGAACTAAAAAGCATAGGTGCGATAATCATTGGTGGAGCACCAATCTCAATGGCATTAGAAGAGGCTATTATTCAGCACCTGCCTAATGCGTATGCAACCTTCGGCATGACCGAAACCTTATCGCATATTGCCCTTAGAAAAATCACTGAAAACAACTTTAAATTCCAGGCTCTTCCGGGGGTTCGATTTGAAACAAACAAACAAGAAGGCCTTGAGAGTTGTCTTGTCATTCATGCGCCCCACATACAGTCTGACCCGCTTCGCACCACAGATATCGTATTGCTTATAGACGACCAAACCTTTATCTGGAAAGGTAGAAAAGACCTCGTCATTAATTCCGGTGGAATAAAAATAAACCCCGAAGAAATTGAACAAAAACTACATAACCTATTTCCTGAAAATGCTTTTTTCGTTCATTCAAAACCAGACGATTTATTGGGGCAAAAAGTCATTCTTGTGGTAGAAGATCCAAACCACCAAATAAAAGTGGTGGAAAAACTAGCCCAGATGAAGCGATTATTACCAACACACAATACGCCCAAAGAGATTATTGTTGTGGCACACTTACAACGCACACCAACAAATAAAATCATCAGAAAACTCTGAAGATTGTACGCACTTCTACTTCTAAAAAAATAAACTACATTTGTAGCAGACCTGATTAAAACATTTCAATGAAAAAATTCTTATCCCTCATCGTATTTCTAACCATCTTCATCTCTGGAAATGCTCAAACGTGCTATTGGCAACAACGTGCTGAATATAAAATGGATATCGACATGAATACTGAAAAACATCAGTATCAAGGCACTCAAAAGATAACCTATTTCAACAATTCACCAGACACACTCAGCCGTGTTTTTTACCATCTATATTTCAATGCCTTTCAGCCCGGCAGTATGATGGATGTGAGAAGCAGAACCATAGAAGATCCCTCGCCAAAAATTGGAGACCGTATATCAAAATTATCTCCTGAGGAACAAGGATATATCAAAGTAAAAAGCCTGAAACAAGATGGGACTTCTATAGACCATTATACCAATGGAACAATACTAGAAGTCACCTTGGCAAAACCTATTCTCCCTGGCAAAAAGACTGTTTTTGAGATGACTTGGGATGCTCAAATACCTATCCAGATACGTCGTTCGGGAAGAGACAACAAAGAAGGAGTGGACTACTCTATGACCCAATGGTATCCCCAACTATGCGAATATGACTACAAGGGTTGGCATGCCAATCCGTATATTGGAAGAGAATTTTATAGTATATGGAGTAACTTTGATGTGACCATCCATCTTGATGAAGCGTACACCATTGGAGGCACGGGCAATCTGCAAAACCCAAATGAAATAGGTCACGGATATTCCAATAAAACCCCAAAAAGTAAGAATGGAAAACTAGACTGGCACTTCACTGCCACTAATGTGCATGACTTCGCTTGGGCTGCTGACACTGAATATCTTCATGATGTCGTAAAAGCTAAAAGTGGATTTGACCTTCATTTTATATACCTGAACAATGAAGAGTATATAGACAATTGGAAGGAATTTCAATCCTCGGCAGTGAAGATTTTTGACTATGCAGAAGAGCATTTTGGGAAATACCCTTTCAAACAATACACGGTCATACAAGGTGGCGATGGTGGGATGGAATATCCAATGACCACTTTAATTACAGGCAACAGAAAACTGCCAAGCCTAATTGGCGTTACTGCCCACGAAGCAATGCACACTTGGTATCAAATGCTTCTTGGCACCAATGAGAGTCTATATACATTTATGGATGAAGGTTTCACCTCCTATGCATCCGCACGTATCATGGCACATATCTCCGAAAGAAGTGAAAAAAGTGGTGACGTACATGCCAATGCGCTACGTGGATATATAAATCTTGCTACAAGCGCAGTAGAAGAACCTCTTTCTACCCACGCCGACCATTACGATTTGAATTGGGCTCATTCTGTAGCCGTGTACAACAAAGGAGAAGTTTTTCTTACACAACTTGGATATATTATCGGTGAGAAAGCATTGGACAGAACTCTGCTTAGATATTATAAGGAATGGCGTTTCAAACATCCTGAACCGTACGATTTTTTGCGTATCGCTGAAAAAGAAAGCGGACTTGAACTTGACTGGTATCTAGAGTATTTTATCAACAGCACCAAGGCTCTTGACTATTCTATCTCTTCTATCACAAGCAACGGAAGTCAAACGGAAATACTGATCAGCCGAGAAGATTTAATGATAATGCCGATGGAATTGGAGATTACTTATACGGATGGGACAAAAGAGTTACACTATATACCCTTACGTATCATGCGCGGGGAAAAAGAACAAGAATATGATGGCATAAGAATCGTTGAGAGAGATTGGCCTTGGACATATCCTAGTTTTAAAGTTACGGTGGACAGCCCTATTTCGCAAATAAAATCTCTAGAGCTTGACCCTAGTAAAAGACTTGGAGATATAGACAGAGAAAATCAATATATAGAACCAAACAATCAGATATACTTTAATTGGCAATCAAAATAAATAGATCACTCCTCTCAACAACAACATAAACTTTTATGAAAAAAATTATTTACACTTTCTTCTTTATCGCACTTATTTCTTCCTGTAATTCGGATCAAAAATCACCCAAAACAAACGATAAGGATAGTAATAAAACCACTAAGACCATGAGTGATGATCATAACCACGACAGACTAGACACACATTCTTTTGCTGAGCCAGAAGTTGCTAAAGCGACGCACTTAGACTTGAACATAGACATTAACTTCGAGACAAAATCAATATCCGGTATTGCAAGTTATGACATCAAAACTAGTAATGGAGCTAATGAGATAATATTTGACATCCATGAGATGGAGATTCAAAAAACCACTGTCGATGGAAAAGAAATTTCTTTTGAGATTAAAAAAGGAAATGAATTTGGAGAGGCTCTTCACATTCCGATTTCAGACCATAATAAAAACGTAAGTATTACGTACAAGACATCTCCTGAAGCAGAAGCGTTGCAATGGTTACGACCTGAGCAGACCTTAGGAAAAAATCACCCATTCTGCTACACACAAGGGCAAGCCATACTGACCCGAACATGGATACCAGTACAAGATAGCCCAGGAATAAGAATCACGTATGATGCCACAGTAAGACTACCAAAAGAACTACTAGTAGTAATGAGCGCTACCAATCCTATGGAAAAAAACAATACCGGCGAGTACAAATTCCACCTCGACAAAGCCATTCCACCATACTTGATAGCTCTTGCAGCAGGTGATATATATTTCAGTCCGCTCAGTGATCGAACAGGAGTATATGCAGAGAAAGATATGCTTAAAAAAGCAGTGTATGAATTAGAAGACATGGAAAAAATGGTGGTAGCTGCCGAAGGGCTATATGGAAAGTATGCTTGGGAGCGATTTGATGTAATTGTCCTGCCTCCAAGTTTTCCTTTTGGTGGCATGGAAAACCCTCGATTGACATTCGCCACCCCATCCATCATTGTGGGCGACAAATCACTTACCTCGTTGATAGCGCATGAGTTGGCGCACTCTTGGAGTGGTAATCTTGTGACCAATAGCACCTGGGATGACTTCTGGCTCAACGAAGGATTTACCGTGTACTTTGAATACCGAATCATGGAAGAAATATATGGAAAAGACTATGCCAATATGCTTAAGTTAATCGGGTTTCAAGATTTAAAAAACACCATTGCAGATCCTGAAATTTCAAAAGAAGACACCCATTTGAAATTAAATCTAAAAGGAAGAAACCCAGATGACGGCATGACAGATATCGCCTATGAAAAAGGACACCTTTTTCTTGAAATGCTTGAAAACACCTACGGCAGAGAAAAATTTGATGCCTTTCTAAAAAACTATTTTACGGATCATGCTTTTCAAAATATGACCACTGAAAAATTCATTGACATCCTGGAAAAAGACCTGATTCAAAAACACAACATTGGCAAAGACATCAACTATAAAGAATGGATATATGGCCCTGGTTTGCCCGATAATTGCCCAGTGATTGAAGCAGACCAATTTGCCAAAATAAGTAAGGGATTCACTGCATGGACAGAAGGTAAAACCAAACTCTCTGACTTAGGCTCTGACAAATGGACTACACACGAATGGCTGCATTTCCTTCGTGAAATACCCAACGACTTGTCAGAAAGAAAAATGAAACAACTGGATGACGCATTTCACTTTACTAATTCTACCAATGCCGAAATTCAAGATATATGGTATGAAAAAGCGGTCTATACTAATTACACCCTGGCTTTTGATAAGATGGCAGAATTTCTACAAAGTGTCGGAAGAAGAAAATTTCTGACGCCACTGTATAAAGCAATGAAAAGCTCTGGAAAACTTGATCTTGCTAAAGAAATATATGCCAAAGCACGCCCGTCCTATCATAGTGTTGCGACTAATACGATGGATGAATTACTTGGTGTTGGTGAATGATTGACTTATCCTGTCATTTAGAATTTCACTTCAATCGAAGCTGTAAAATAAACAACCTTTGCAACTCCCTTTACAGTATTCTAAGGTAAATATAATTGGATTCATACGGTCTCTTTTAATGAAATCAGAAAGCAAGTACAAAGGACAATTCTATATTTTATCCACAGGTTATTTCCTGTTTTTTCTTGGGTTTAACTCAATCATTCCAGAACTTCCAAGCTTTTTAAGGAGCCTGAATGGCGGACAATATTTGGGTTACATAATCTCGTTATTTGCGTTATCCGCCATGCTCACACGACCTATCAGCGGCAAATTATCAGACCAAATTGGCCGTAAGCCTATCATGATTTTGGGTGCTATTATTGGCGCAGTAGTCCTTGCTACTTACCCGATTTTCCCTTTTGTATTCGGTTTTCTCATGCTTCGATTCGCCCATGGATTAAGCGCTGGTTTTCTACCCACAGCAGCAGCAACTGCCGTGGCAGACCTAGTACCAGCCAATAAAATGGCTAAATACATGGGACTTGTAGGTATGTTTGCCAGTGTAGGCATGGCGATGGGTCCTGTTCTTGGAAGTTGGATTGCATTGCATCACTCTATTCAGCACTTATTTTATTTTGCCTCCTTCATTACAGCATTGTCACTAGTATTTGTGCTTATTTTTAAAGAAAGTCATCCGAGCACCACTAGATTCAATATAAAGATGCTATACATCAAAAAGGAAGATGTTTTTGACAAAAAAGTATCGCTACCAGCTCTTATAATGGTGCTTACCATACTGGGTTTTGGGACTATCTTGACCCTTATCCCTGACCTCTCAGACCATCTTGGCATTAAAAATAGAGGGACCTTCTTTTTTATATTTACAGTAGCATCTGTCTCGATACGTGTTGTTTTGTCTAACAAATTCGATAAATACGATAGAGTCAGCCTATTAAAAATTGGCAGTGGACTACTATCTATCTCTCTGTTACTACTAGCTTTAGCAAGTCAAAAGATTCACTTCTACATCCTAGCAGCAAGTATTGGCATTGCAGCTGGCATTAATTCACCGGTATTGTTTGCTTGGACAATAGATGTGGCGGACGCTGAGAATAAAAGTCGTGCAATATCAACACTATTTATTTCATTAGAACTCGGAATTCTAATCGGGGCATACACTGGAGGAGCTATCTTTGATACAGAACTACAAAACTATACCATTCCACTATTGATTGGTGGAATAAGTGCTTTGATTGCATTTATAATATTGCAGTTTATGGTCACAAAAAAGTGACTTTTAATAAAAAACGTGTCTAAAGTAATAGAACTACAATAGACCAACCATAACTAATTGAGTAAACTGACTGACGAGGAGATAATCACCATTATAACAAACGGTGGAAATCCTCAAATATTTGGAGAACTGTACGACAGATACAGTAATAAGGTATACCGAAAGTGTATATCCTTTACGAGTGACTCTGCACTTGCTAAGGATTTGGCGCATGATATATTTATGAAGGTATTTCTCAGTTTATCAAAGTTTAAAGGAAATGCTAAGTTCTCCACATGGTTGTACCGGATAACCTATAACCATTGTGTGGATTATGTGAAGAAACGTAATCGAATGCGATTTGAGCCTATAGATGAAGAGTTAATCATCTCTGAGTCGATGGATGACAAAAACGAGAAAGTACTGCTTGACCTACGAGCTGAAAGACTGCAAGAAGTGTTAGAATTGATAAGAGCTGAGAGCAAAATGATACTTTTAATGAAGTACCAAGACGACAGTTCGATAGCAGACATAATGGAAATGACAGGAAAAAAAGAAAGCGCGGTAAAAATGGCTATAAAAAGAGCCAAGTTAGAAGCTGTGACTTTATATAACGAGAAATTTGGACAAGAATAGTTGATGAAGAGCCCGTTTAAAATAATTGAATCTACTGAAGAAGCACCAAAAGCTCTT
>JAJRRH010000008.1 GCA_024279715.1 Bacteroidota bacterium | reverse complement strand
TCTCTTTTTATTATATTTTTGCTCAACACTTTTTTTGAAATAATGATACTAATTTGTTAATTACCAACGAAGTGTGTCATTATTTCTTTTCAACAAAGGACTTTAAACAACTTCAATATAATTACGTTACATTAGGAGTAATGAAAATCGTTATTCTAATTATATCACTATTTTGTTTCTTTGGGAATTCGTTTTCACAGGTGAATTATCTTCAAGGAGAAGAGTTCTGGTTTGGTTATATGGTAAATATGCCAACTCCGAATTCAGATGTAGCAATTACTTCAAACAATGGAGCGAGTGGTGTGATTGAGATTCCTGCGTCAAATTGGTCTCAATCGTTTGTCGTTCCAGCTAATGGATCCATTGAAATCTCATTACCACTGTCTTTAACCCAAGGAAATCAAACGGGTATTTATCCTTTTGGGGTGAAAATCACCACGAATGGCACCATAGGCGCATACCTAATTAACAGAACTAGTGGAAGTGATGATGCTACTTTGATCAAACCATCAGGAGCGTTGGGCTACAAATACTATGTTTCGACATGGCAGGAACCAGCCCCATCTGATGATTTATCCGAATTTATTATTGTTAGTACAGCAGATCAAACGGTCGTTGATGTTGTAACTCCGCTAGGTAATACGAGTACTATAACTCTGAATGAAGGGGAGATATATCAGTTTCAATCGGACTCTAATTTAACAGGTACGTACATTGAATCGACTTGTAATCAACAGGGAGAAGTTCATCCTATTGCTGTTTTTTCAGGTGCCAGGGCAACATCTATTGGCGGTGATGGTGCACGAGATCATATTGTGAGTCAGATGTATCCAGTGGATACTTGGGGTACATCATTTAATTTGGTTCCCTTACCATACGCAGACAATTATTTCATTAATGTGATCGCTAGAGATAATGGAACAACGGTTAATCTTAATGGTGTTGGATATAATTTAGGGCAAGGGGATTTTTTAACCTTAAATCAGATAGGAATAGGCTATTTATCTTCAAGTAATCCTGTTTCAGTTCAAATGTTTACGAGAGGCGCTGACTATATGCCAAATACAAATTTGGATGGAGACCCTTTGATGATTAACGTATCTCCAGATAATCTGGGGGTTATAAGTACGCGGTTTTATTCGTTTGATATGATTGCATCCTTTGTTTACCCGCAATACGTGCAAATCGTCACGGAGACTTCGAATATTGGAAATATTGCGCTGGATGGAAATGGTGTTACGAATTGGATTATGAATCCATTAAATCCGTCTTCTTCTTACGTTGAAGTCAGTTTGCCTCAGGGTGCAACAGATCATACGATTGCCTCTTCGAATGGTACTTTTATCGCTTATCCAAGTGGTCAATTGCACGCCAGATCTTATGGGTATTGTATTGGACACAATACGCCGTTCTACGTGGCTGATTTGGTAATTGGTTATGTACAAGATACTGTAAATTATTCCTTAGTTATCGACACAATTTGCTCTTGCGAACCTGTTTGGTTTAATGCGTCATATCATGACCCTTTAGTCGTATTTGAGTGGGATTTTGGTGACGGTACTACGATAACGGGAAATCCTGTAAGTCATTCATTTCCGAATGGAAATTTTGATGTTGAGTTAAACTTGATTGGAACAAGTGGTTGCGTATTGGATAGCGTTGTTAAATACGATCTGACGGTTGTGAATTGTGATATAGATATGAGCAACTTGAACCCCATTTGCCAGGGAGATTCAGTTACCTTGAGTTCCGTTCTGGGACAACAGTTTTTATGGAGTACAGGAGATACGACTTCTACGATTGTCGTTTCTCCAGATCAAACAACAACCTATTCCCTGCAAGTCGATGGAGGAGTTCAAAGTATATGTGAAGAGATTACAGTTTATGTGTATGAGCCGTCTGTCAGCTTCTTGGATGATTCGGTTACAATTTGTTCGAATGAAGAAGTGATTTTGTCTCCTGGAAGTGTTGGAGACTATCTTTGGTCAACGGGGGTAATAGTAGAGGAGATAACGGTTAGTAATGCTGGTGTGTATTCAGTTCAAATCACTGATACTAACCTGTGTGTTTTATATGATACTACTATTGTTTTTGTTAATCAAGCACCGATTTGGACATTAGGAAGTGATACTGTTTTATGTGATGGAAGCTCGTTCGAACTGCATCCAATTGGAAGTAGTGTGAATGGTGCATATAATTGGTCAACGTTTGATAACAGTAATTCGATAACCGTTGACCAGGAAGGTGAATACTGGTTGGAAATTGATGATGGTGTTTGCTCTATGTCTGATTCAATAGAAGTCTTCATTGCGTATCCTTGGGTCTTATCGGTGGATGATTCGATAGAAATCTGCGCGGATGGATACGCCTTAAATGTAGAACAAGATTTTTCGAATTATTTCTGGTCCACTGGTGATACAACTTCACAAATATGGGTAGAAGAGTCTGGAAGCTATAGTATCGAAGTTGAGAATCAATGTGGGCAATATGGCGCTGTATTTAAAGTAATCTTCGATTGCTCATTTGCATTCTATTTGCCCAATTCTTTTACTCCTAATGATGACAAACTCAATGATGTATTCAAAGGTGAAGGAATAGGTATAGAGGAGTATGAGTTAATGATTTTTAACCGATGGGGAGAACTCATATTTAAGTCGAATGATTTGAGCGATGGTTGGAACGGTGAGAACCTTTCGGGTCAGGAAGCACAATTAGGGGTGTACACCGTCTTAGTAAGAATTACCGATTTGGTAGGTAAATTTCACAAATATACAGGGCATGTAGTTCTCGTTCGCTAATGAAAGAGTTCATAATCTCTTTCATTTTCTGTTAAAAAGTCGACAATACTCATTTTGGGAGTAGATAAATCACAGTTGGTGTGATGCATAGTCAACCGAAATAAAAACACGGAACTAAAGAATAATCGACCTAATCGTTCAGCTTCAAAACTGCCAAGAAGGCTTCCTGAGGAATCTCAACTCGACCAATTTGACGCATTCGTTTCTTACCAGCTTTTTGCTTTTCGAGTAATTTACGCTTACGTGAAATATCACCACCATAACATTTAGCAGTAACATCTTTCCTGAGTGCCTTGATCGTTTCACGTGCGATAATTTTTGCACCAATTGCAGCTTGAATAGGAATTTCGAATTGCTGTCTTGGAATTAGTTCTTTCAGTTTGATACAAATCCGTTTTCCTAGGTCGAAGGCGTTACTTCTGTGAACAAGCGCAGATAAGGCATCAACCTGTTCAGAATTCAACATAAGATCCAACTTAATCAAATCCGATTTTCTATATCCAATCGGATGGTAATCAAAGGAAGCATATCCTCGGGAAACCGTTTTTAATCGATCATAGAAATCAAAGACAATCTCTCCCAATGGCATTTCGAATGTAATTTCAACACGATCTTGGGTTAAATACACTTGATTTTTCAATTCACCACGTTTATCGATACACAGCGTCATAATTTGACCTACGTATTCTGATTTCGTAATGATTTGCGCCTTAATATATGGTTCTTGAATGTGATCGAGCATTGAAGGATCAGGCAACTCAGAAGGATTGTTTACGATAAATTCGTCTTCTGGAGTCCTTGATAAGAAAGCCTTGTAGGACACGTTAGGAACAGTTGTAATTACTGTCATGTTGAATTCACGCTCCAATCTCTCTTGGATAATCTCCATGTGCAGCATTCCTAAGAATCCACAACGGAAACCAAATCCAAGTGCAGCAGATGATTCTGGTTCAAATACCAATGATGAATCATTCAATTGCAATTTCTCCATAGAGTAACGTAGCTCTTCGTAATCTTCTGTATCGACTGGATAGATTCCAGCGAAAACCATTGGTTTTACGTCCTCAAAACCCTTCACAGCACTCTCACACGGATTCGCATGGCTTGTAATTGTATCTCCAACCTTTACTTCGGCAGCTTTTTTAATTCCAGAAATGATATAACCAACATCGCCTGTCAAAACTTCCTTTTTCGGACTAATTGACATCTTTAATATGCCAACTTCTTCCGCGTTGTAGTCTTTCCCCGTGTTTAAGAAACGAATTCTCTCTCCTTTGGAGATTTTCCCGTTGATTATTCGGTAGTAAGCAATAATTCCACGGAATGGATTAAACACCGAATCGAATATCATTGCTTGCAAAGGTGCATCCGGATCACCTTTTGGTGCAGGAATACGATTGATTACTGCATCTATGATTTCATCAACGCCCAATCCTGTTTTACCTGAAGCCTGAATTACTTCAGAAGGATCGCAACCAATCAACTCAACGATTTGGTCTGTCACTTCTTCAGGCATTGCACCAGGCAAGTCCATTTTGTTTAGAATCGGAATGATTTCCAAATCGTGTTCAAGTGCTAAATAGAGGTTTGAAATTGTTTGAGCTTCAATTCCTTGAGAGGCATCAACAATTAAAAGTGCTCCTTCACATGCCGCGATCGATCTTGAAACTTCGTAAGAAAAATCTACGTGCCCAGGTGTGTCAATCAGGTTTAGCGTATACTTTATACCATCCTTTACGTAATCCATTTGAATCGCATGACTCTTAATGGTAATTCCACGTTCGCGCTCAATATCCATGTCATCAAGAGCTTGAGCTTGCATATCACGATCTGAAATAGTGCCAGTCGTTTGTAATAAACGATCCGCTAGCGTGCTCTTGCCATGGTCAATATGAGCGATAATGCAGAAATTTCGAATGTTTTCCATATATGTGTCGGCTAAGTGTTTTATAGCGCCTACAAAAGTACAGGAAAAGATTGAAGAAGCCTGAAATGAATGGGGAAAAGTGATTGAACGCAGTATACAATGAGATGTTTATAAAACATAAGAGGAGAAAACGGGTGTCTTCTCCTCCTAATACCTAAACTACTACTTATGAAAACTAACTTCTACTTAGTTGATATGTATTCTTCAAACGATGTGCCAAACTCAATATTGTCAAAGTGAAATCGAGAAATAATTAACTTATTTTAAGAACTATTCGGGTATTCTTTTAACTTGAACTGTTGAGAACAGAAGTTTATAAAACATAAAAGGAGAGAACTGGCATCCCCTCCTTTTAATACCTAAACTACTACTACTTATGAAAACTAACTTCTACTAATTGACGCTAAAAATATCAGTCATCAATATGTATTGTTATATGTAATACGCTCAACTCCTCAAAAAATTACAGGGGAGGGTCATTTTTTAACATATTTTTTGTGATTTAGGGCAAATATCAGCCGAAAAGGCAATTATCTGCGTCTTTTCGCCTGGTTTTGAGAAATTTTATCTGCGACTTTATCCGTCAATGGGATGTTCAAGGTTTTGGAGATAACAACAGCT
>JAJRRH010000097.1 GCA_024279715.1 Bacteroidota bacterium | reverse complement strand
GTTTGGGTCGATCTCTACATCAAGCATTTCATTTTCTAAGTCCCCTTGGATATCTATCAATTCTAATCGAACACTCTTGATTCTATCATACAATTTTTTGTAACTATCCCCTCTTTCCGTAATTTTTGACAACAAGCTCTCTGCTGTCATCGCCGAGGGTATCATCCCGTTAGGGTCATCAGACACGATTTCGATAGATTGTGATATTGCCAACTTAATATGCTCAGCATATTCTACTTTTTTAAGCTCGGACTCTAACTCTTCCTTTTCCCCCACTTTCAGATCCCCCTCACTTAATTCCTTTAATTGAAAGTCGATATAATCCTTATCCATATTAGACTTTGCGATTAGATTTTTTAGGTCATGATACTCTCTGGTGAGTTTTCGCCAGGCAAGAAATGTCTTAAGGTACTTATCCTTTAACTTGGAATTCTTGGCGAAAGCATCTAAAGCTTGTAGTTGAATATTGTTGTTTTTGAGCATTATCACGTCATGCTGAGAGTGAATATCAACAAGCTTAGCTCCTATTTTTTTTAATACTTGTACAGATACTGGCGTATCATTAACAAATGCCCTTGACCTCCCAGAAGCCAACAGTTCTCTTCGTAAGATAGACTGATCTAAATAATCTAGATCTTCCTCAGAAAAAATACTTTTCAGTTGATAATCAGCAATATTAAACTCCGCTTCAACGATACATTTTTTAGCATTGTCTCTCACGACACTTGTGTCCGCCCGATTACCGAGTACTAATCCTAACGCACCCATCAGGATGGATTTACCTGACCCAGTTTCCCCAGTGATAACAGAAAATCCCTCTTTAAAATCAAGAGACAGATGATCTATCAGTGCATAATCCTTTATCGTCAACTTATGGAGCATAGGGCAAAGATAGTGAAATAGTATTTGACCAAATGATAGATAGTGAACGATTGTAATTCGACCATCACAATCTTCTCACTCTGTAATACACTTGGCTCTTCATAAAAAGAAAGAATGGAGAATTCTGCGGATAGATTTTGGGTATTGCTTTAACTAAATTCTATATTGACAAGGATTCTTTCGGTCGTTCCTTCCTCTGAATGGTGGTTGTTGCGGTGGTGGGTGTTTGAAAAGGCTGTCGTGCTTGCTATATTATCAAAAGAACAAGCCTCCAATTCATTGCGTAATTCACTACAGTTTCTAACGTGCGTTGGGGCTCTTTTGGGAGAAGGGGTGAGCGTAAGACACTTCTCAAAACTCAAACTCACAACTCAAACTCACAACCCAAACTCACCTCTCCAGCACTATCCGCTCGGTCATTCGTGCCTCTCCAAATTGGATGTCCACAACATACATTCCCGGAGGGAGATTTGTTGTTTCTATCTGATATTCACGCCAACCGGCTTCTATTGGCACTTTCATCACTTGCTGCCCCATGGTGTTGTATAGGGCGATGGAGCCTTGTTCGTTTACGGTCTCTCCGAAGCGGACGGTGAGGGTTCCACTGCTTGGGTTGGGGTATATTTGTAGGTTGGGGAGGGTGGTTTCTTGGATGGCGGTTAGGGTGGTGTCGGGGTAGATTCTTTTGCGGGCAATTCCACTTAACAATGTGTCACCACCTAATGAACTGAATTTTCCACCCACATATAGCGTATCATTATATATGTCTATCGTATTAAAGTATCCACCAGTGGTGGGCCATGGCTCAGTATTTAAACATGTCCATGACTCACCATTCCATTTTGCCAACCCTATACATAGTTCCCCACTTTGTTCTAACCACTCTACTCCCTCACCAATTCTACCGAATTTTCCAGCCACATATAATTCTCCTTCATATACTTTCATATCTAGTATGGGAGCATTCACTCCCCCTCCCACTTCGTGCATATCTACACCATCAAAAGATTGAATACCATTATCAGTGAATCCCTGACTAGTATTAAACACCCCACCAATAAACAATTCATTCTGATACACTTGAAGCTCATATAACCAAAGTTGAAAGAAAGACCCTGTGAACTCCTCATGAACGCCCACTAAACTATCCCCAGAAATCTTGGCTAAATTTGTCCAATCATCGTTCTCATCACCAGATTTAACATACTTCCCAACAACATATATTTCGTCCTGGAACTTTTCAATATCGTCAAATCGATGACTACTATTTGAGTGACCACCATCAATAGAATAAAAATTAACGCCATCAAAAATTGCTAATCCATGAGTGGGTTGTTCATCTATTAGATATATTCCCCCAGCTAGATACAGTTTATTATCAATCACTTTGGACTCAAATATTATTCCTGTTGGTCCCTCTACAAAATGTGTCCATTGATCACCCTCCCATTTATAAAATCTCGCTCCCTCTTCAAAAGAAGCAGGAGTAAAAAAACCTGCTGCAACCAAGTCTCCATTGTAAAAATTAAAATCTTCACATGGAACATGTCCATAAATAGTATCCCAACTATTACTAATCCTATCTAATCTAGCTAAACCAATAGGTGTTGAATCTAACCTAAACGCCCCCCCAACAAAAACATCTCCACTTTCTTGATCAATAATAATTTTTTCGACCGTTGAAAAACCTGCTGATACATTCAAACCTTGATTAACAGGCTCCCAGTCTTGAGAAAAGAGCAGTCCTATTACGAAGGAAAACAATATTGTTAAGACATTTTTCATATCAATATTTTATCAATTTTGCTACATAAACATTTTTGCCTATTGTATTTACAACCTTGACAAAATACATGCCATGGGCAAAGTGTTTTGTAAAAATATTTACCGTTTCATTATTACCTGTCACATCTCTTTCATCCATCAGTTGTCCTAGTTCGTTGTAGATGATTATTCGGCCTGAAAAACTCCTTTTAAACCATATCCCTATCGTTTCATCAAAAGGATTTGGAGTTAAAAAAACATATCGTCATTTGATTCATTTAACTCATCATCTAATCCTAGTATAACATCATCAAGATCAAACATAGCAATAGCTCCATCAGTCTCCTGAGTATTTGAATTAATTGGTTGATAGTAATCCAACGTACTATTTTGATCATATTCTTCAATAGTATTATTTCGACCTCTACCAATCATAACAACTTTATTGCCCGAAAATGATACATCTTGAAAACTCGATCCGCCATCATTCCCAAAGAATGTAGCCCATTTCAATTGGTCATATTCATCGAACATCATCAAATACATTCTTGACTCTATAGTATTATTACTATTAATTTCCATGTAATTCTGACCACTAAAATTACAAATAGCGTATTCATCAATAAGTGGGACTTGGCATTCCTCAGCCAATGGTAGTGCCCCACTCAACAAACCGTTACTAGAAGCTCCAACTATAAATACTCCTCTGTAATTATTATAATTAAATACTCGCATTCTTGAAGATATAAATCCTTCGCCCAAAGCCGAACTCCACACCAATTCTCTATCTGAATTATACTTACGAATATTACTTCTACCTTCTCCAGGTTGCAAGTTAAACGAATTTACATATGGACTAAGTATATAAGATAAATTGGGGGAGGTTGTCTCTGAAAAAAAGTAAATGTTCGACCAGCCACTATCTAATATATTAACCGAAGGTTCAGTTGTATGGTATGGAATATTTTCTTCAGTACCTCCGGCAAATGTTGACCACGCTAGTTGGTCATTTGTGAATTCAGATATAAAATATGCAGTATTTTGATTGTACGAACTCTGAATAGGACCGATATTATCACATAGTGGAAAACCTCCGTTGGTTGGCTCAGAACAATAAAATGAGCTACTTGAAGCTTTAGTTTGACCAGTGATGACAGTCCTAATTGCATCTGTAGAGATATCCGTAATAATATCATCTTCGCTGCTACCAAAATATGTTCCCCATTCAAGCTCAAAATCGCTACCTAATCGCAAAACAAAACCATCCCTCCCTCCAGCCAATTGACTCTGGTTATACCCATTAGAAAAAATCTGCAAAGGAAAACTGCTGGATTCACTACTTGTATAACCGGCAATGTAAAGTCGTGCACTCGGGGCGTCATTGGTAAACGGCTGATACTCCACCGCCATGCAGCTCTCAGAACCATTTCCTCCAATAAATGATTTTAATAAACCTGTAGAACTCACACCAAAAGGATCTAACTCTATAATAAAACCATCACTAAAACCATTTAACGTTAGGTCATTCATTCCAGGTCCAGTTTGATCGAATAAATTTGAGCTCAGAGTAAAACCTACTACAAAAATATGATTATTTGAAGTATTAACATCAATATCCTTAGGATTATCACTACTTTCACCTTCTAACCTGGTTATCCATAAAAATTCAGCATTATCTAAATCAAACCTTGCTACAAAACCATCATTGTACAAAAGTTCATCACTAGTCGGACCACTTTTATCTAAGAAGACTACCCCCTTACTCACACCTGTTACCCATACATTATCATTAGCAGCTTTATTAGCAATTATTGCGTCACCATATACTCCCCCATAAAAAGTACTCCACAACAAATTCTCCACCTGCATCACTCCACTTGACCCAGCGACTCCTTTATCCAATTCAATAATCAATGGCAAGGAAGCACTATAATCTCCCACATTGATATTGACATAATTGCCATTAATGGCATAGGTCGGTTGCCAGGTCATGTCTATTCGTTGACCTGCGCTGTTTATTTGGTAGGCTTCGCCTTGCTCAAGAATGAGGTCGGAGATGGTGTTTTGTATGACCAAGTCATTGCCATTCATCGTTAGACTATCGTAATGACAGCGTGTGTCTAGAAAAGTTGATTCTACTCTTCAGGGTTTGGTTTTGGTTTTTCATAATTTTTCAGTTTTATGATTATTAATGGGGTGAACTTATGAAAGATGAAATAAAAAAAATGAGATTCACTTTTATCGCCTTAAAGATAGCAATATTAATGGATTATGCAAAATATGTTTTTAACATTTTGCGAGAATGGGTGAATATACGTGGTGATGGTGTGGGGAATTGGTTTTTTGTTATTGCGTTATGGGTACGGATACCTTCGAGCGGTTGTTTCTCAAAACTCATACTCTAACTCATAACTCTAGTCTCCTTCCTCTGAATGGTGGTTGTTGCGGTGGTGGGTGTTTGAAAAGGCTGTCGTGCTTGCTATATTATCAAAAGAACAAGCCTCCAATTCATTGCGTAATTCACTACAGTTTCTAACGTGCGTTGGGGCTC
>JAJRRH010000096.1 GCA_024279715.1 Bacteroidota bacterium | reverse complement strand
CATTTTATTCCTCGGCATAGCTATGGCTATTCCTGTGGTTAAAATGCTCCGTTCCTCCCTGATTTCATTGTTTTTTTGCCTCTCATTACGATGACCTCATATGCTATTCGGATGACCAGGATCGCCGAAGGCAATCAAACGTGTAGGCTTGAGCAAAATATTTTTCATAAAAAAAGCCCATAGCGAGGAACGAGATGATTCAGACTAATTCTGATTAATGTCATTTTTTGTGTTAGATAATAGATGCACTTTTGTTCATTATGTATAGTTTGAAGAATAACCTTCCCCCTCAATTCTTAATTTTAGTTAATGCATACCAGCCAAATTTTTTGGAGATGCCAATACTATCCTTTAATTTCGCAATGCTATAGTCAATTGACTATTAATACAATCAATAAAAACCACTAGCTATGCCAACTATTTCTTTTGTGTACAATTCTAGTGCCAATTGTAAGGGGGTCAGTAAATTTGATCATAATCGTTATTGGGGAAAAAGCAGTTATAAAGAACCTTGGGCAGCCGATAAAACAAATTGGCCTCCAAAACTCAAAGGAAATCCACACAAATAATGATAAAACAATACCAAAAACTATCCATACTATTTTTAGCATTACTTAGTCTAACGAGTTGTCGAGGGCAGCAAGAGTTTAATGGCTCCTCCATATTCTTAGGGGAATATACAGATAGCTTGTCATTAAAAGTATTAAAGAATGATACAATCCTGTATATTAGTAAAGATTCATTGGAGCAATCGAATCAATATACACCTCAAAAATTTATCCAACAGCTCGATTCATTGGGCATGAGCTTCGTTCTAGAAGGAGATGAGCCTTCGTGGAAGTTAGTGTTGAGTAAATACAAACTATCGTTCACTGACTATTCTACAGACGAATTGAAATCCTACGAAGCAGAGATATACTATGATGATCAATCTGGCTTTAGAGTAATGTTTAAAAGCCTGGACAATAGTGTTTTTGGGGTAATTCAACGAGTAGATTACACCTTGAACGGAGAGGATGCTTGTGGTTTTTCCATGACCGATAATCATTTGGTGATGGAGGCAATTGTTACGGTGAATAGAAAAGTACTGAAAGGATGTGTTCGTATGGAGTGAATTTCCGACGGATCATGAAGCCAATGCTTAACGCCAGATTAAAGAATAATAGTGGTCGATATTCGCATATCTGACATAAATCAGTTAAAAGTATTGGGATAAGAAGAGAATTTCTTATAATTTCGCAAAGTATTGTGTAACCTACCAATTGTGCAATACGTATTATTATTTAAACTAGAATTTTTTATCATGAAATTAAAACAATATGTGGGAGTCCCCGCACTAGCATTGACCTTGGCATTAGGAGTAACCTCTTGCAAAAAGACTGTGGATGATCCAGACCCTGTCGTAAGTGGTTATGACGAATTAATTGACGTAGACCTCATGGGGCTAGAAACTTTACCACCAGCAATCGACCCTTTAGACAACCCCTCCACGGTGGAGAAAGTTGCTTTAGGAAAACTACTTTTTTGGGATCCTATCGTTGGTGGAGAGAAGGACATGGCTTGTGTGGGCTGCCACCATCCTGACCTCGGATATACCGATGGATTAGACTTGCCTATAGGAGTTAACGGAACAGGTCTTGGACCTGATAGAATTGCAAATAGTGGCGGTCTCATTCTTGCCAATGGAACAGTAGAAAGAGTTCCGAGAAATGCCCCAACTATCATCAACGCAGCGTACAATGGTTTTGTCTCGGAAGAAACCTTTGACGCTTCTAATTCCCCTCACTTTTGGGATGGACGAGCTAGTAGTTTTGAAGAGCAAAGCTCAGGCCCTCCAGGTTCAAGATCAGAGATGCGTGGAGATGCTTATGAAAATGAAGTGGCTATGGATTCAGTCGTGAATAGATTAAAAAACATCGATGAATATGTTGCATTATTTGATCAATGCTTTGGCGGTGGTGTGGATGCTGTAACAGAAGAGAACTTTAATAAAGCGGTCAGTGCGTTTGAAAGAAGTATTATCGCTATTAATAGTCCCTATGATAGATATATTGAAGGTGAATTGACCGCTTTGACGGAACAAGAGAAGCATGGATTGCTATTGTTTAATGGCAAGGCTAATTGTGTAGAGTGTCACAAGGGGGCCGCATTCAATGATGGTTCTTTCCACCGTCTTGGAATACCTGAAAATCCTGACAGTCCGAATTCAATGGAAGAAGGAGGAGATAAGGGTAAAGATGACCTTTATGAATTCAAGACACCTACTTTGCGTAATGTTTCATTGACAGGGCCATACATGCATAATGGGATTTTCTCTACATTAGAAGAAGTGGTAGATTTCAAAATAGCAGGAGTAAGCCAAAATCCGAACATCGAGACGAGTGAATTAACTCCGAGAAATCTTGATGCAGAGGAGAAAGAAGCGCTTGTCGCCTTTTTGAGAGCATTAACGGATAATAGTTTTGATAAAACCATTCCTACATCTGTCCCTAGTGGATTGCCAGTAGGTGGGAGTATAAACTAGATAGAATGATTTTTTTCAAAAGAAGCTGCATCTTAATGATGCGGCTTTTTTTGTTCTTTGGGTTTAATGCTTGTATTTGACACTGTATTCGTTCAAAATCGGAAGCCTTAACCTAATAGATGTCTATTTAGGGGATTAACTTTTTGGAATGGTAATATATAAATCTATAATCTTAGATTCTTCGAAAGTGTAGCTTCAGAAATTACAAAGGGTGAAGATTCAATTTATCCGATATTGCCGTTACATTAGCATCAAAAAAAGTTGTTTAATCCGTGAATAATTCGGGTTAAATCATATTTAAGCATAGAAAAAAGATAGTCACTAATATACAGGAAGCTTTGAAACGATAGGGCCTACAGTCATTTACGAAGGAAGCCTCCAAGCTACTGTATATTTACAAATTACTGTGTGTTTTTACATAAAAAAACGGGAATTCAGAAATTAAAAATTCCATTTCAATTCCCCGTCAAGCAGTTCCAATTTGATATCAGTCCCTTTGACAAGTTCTCCCGAGATAAGCATTTTTGACAATGGAGATCGAAGATCGCTTCTGATAACTCCCCTCAAAGGTCGAGCACCATACTTAGGAGTAAAGCCTTTCTTAGCCAAGTATTCAGTCGCTTCATCTGTGATGTCGAGGGTGATATCTTGTTTTTCAAGCGCTTTTTTTAAGTCTTTCAACTGAATATTGAAGATTTTTACAATATTATTTTCTGTAATCGGAGAGAAAGGAATAATCTCTGTCAATCTACCTAAGAATTCTGGTCTGAAGTGACCGGACATCATCTCCAGCAAGTCATTTGACTTGGGAATAACACCCCTCCCGAAGGACTCAACAATATGATCGCTACCAATATTGGAAGTAAATAGAATAACAGCATTAGAAAAGTCACCTTCTTTCCCAAGCCTATCGTGCAGCTTTCCTTCGTCCAATATTTGTAAGAAAATATCAAATACCGAAGGGTGGGCCTTCTCAATTTCATCAAAAAGCACAATAGAATATGGTTTTTCTCGAATCTTATTCACTAAGAGTCCACCTTCTTCGTATCCAACGTATCCTGGAGGCGCTCCGTATAGTAATGCCGCAGAATGCTCTTCTTTAAACTCTGACATGTCCAATCGTATAATAGAAGTCTCCGTTTGGAAAAGAAATTCAGCCAATGCCTTTGCCAATTCCGTCTTACCTGTACCTGTGGGACCGGAGAAGAAAAATGAACCGGTCGGTAATCCTGGCTTGCTCAATCCCGAACGAGACTCTAATACCGCCTCAGTAATAACTTTAATCGCATGATCTTGACCAATGACTCGTTTTTGAAGCTGCTCTTCCATGTTGAGGAGCTTCTCTTTTTCGTCAGCTTGAAGTTTTCCAGTAGGAATGCCTGTCTTGTTTGCTATCGTTGATGCTACATCACTTTTGATGATTTCCTTTTTTTCTCTAGCAGCAACTTTACTAAGGTCGTCAAGTATATTGTTCAGGACAGAGAATCCCTCTTCACTTTTAACTATACTATCAAAGATGTTTTCGTCATCTAGTTCCGTAAACAAAAGGTAACTGAGCTTGTCTTTCATTTGATTGTACAGCCATTTTTGTTCTGCTAAGATGAAGTCTTCGTCTTTGTCTGACGCTTGTAGTTCTATAAGTTTCTCTTTGATGTTGTCGATCTCTCCTTGAGAAGTTTCAATCATATATTTCGCTGCCGACATGGTTCTGTCGAGAAGATCAATAGCAGAATCGGGTAAGCTTCTGTCTTTATTGTATCTTTTAGAAAGTCTTATCGCTTCATGGATCGTCTCGTTATCCACTTTCAGATTATGGTGCTTGGTATAGTAATTAACAGTATTGCTAATCATTCTCAGAGCGTCATCAATACTCGGTTCTTCTAGCTTTACTATTTCAAATTGTCTTACCAATCCTTCATCAGGCTCTATGTGCTTCCTAAAGGCATCATTGGTGGCAGTGGTAATAATGGTTATTTCACCTTTTGATAGTTCTGATTTTAGAATATTTGCTATTCCTTGATTGCCAGAGTTTTTTTCTGTTAGATTGTTTAGCTCGTCAATGAGAAGTATCGTCTTATTTGACTTTTTTATGCTATTAATCACCTTTGTCAATCGGTCTTCTACTTCTCCCTTGTAGCCTGCTCCTGCTGTTAGGCTTATAAAATCAAGTTGGTAGAGTGTGACATCTTTGAGGTGTCCGGGTATGTTTTCTTTGATAAAATGATAGGCAAGTCCATTGAACATGACGGTTTTACCAACGCCAGGTTCCCCAAGAATCAATACATTGGGTTTTGATCTACGTCCAAGGATCTCTGCAATCATTTTTATCTCCGAGTCTCGACCAGATATTATTTCAAGCTTGCCTGCTTTTGCAAAGATGGTCTTGTTTATACAGTATTTTTCTACCGCAGACTTGTCCTTTTTCATATCAGGATTGGATTCTATCGGTGCGTCATAGTCTGCCATCGGATTGGCGATCTCTACAGAATCCATACTGTTTAGAATCTCATTGGGTGTGAGGGGCATCGTTTTGAGCTGCTCAAAAGAAAATCCCACGCCAGGAGTGACAAGCGCTACCAAAGCAGCAATTTCTGACACCTCGTCTTCTCCCATTTTAATCTTCACAGAATCAGCTTCAAGCAAAATGGCATCTACCTTGGTATTGCATTCAGGATCTTCATTTACCTTCATCGTTTTGGGAAGGGATTCTAATCTTACTTCCGCCCATTCCTCCACGTAATAGGCATCTTGTCCAATGGACTCAATGTACTTCAGCATGCCTACTTCTTTGTGAAGTAACGCTTTTAGGAGGTGCTCTGAAGTGTATTCCAAGTGATGATACTCTTTAGCAATCGCTTTGGCAATGTGTATTGCTTGCTCAAGTTTGTCAGTTATCGGGAAATCTCTCATAGTGTAGAATTAAGATGCCAAATTAGTAAAAAATATGAAGGAATGCACGTTTTTTTTGATATCCAAGAATACAGGAAGATTGGGGGAAGGCGATAAAAACTTATTGAATCGAGAATAAATTTTCAACTTTAATACGATTGGAATTGATGCGGAGTACTGAAAAAGACAATTTTCAAGATGAAATAAAAAAAAACTAAAAGGTCAAAGATGGTAGAAGTGTAGAGTCCGAATAATCCATATAATAAGGGTGAGGTGAGGGATTATACATATTTGATTGAAAAATGATGGACAAATTCAGGATATATCCCTATTTTTGCTTTTGGAAGTGTGTCGTGAAGAATGGAACTAAATGCAGAAAAAATACTATACAATACCCTTTAAGTTTGATGAGATAATCAATCGAAAAGAGTCGAAGTTGTGTGATTTAAAGGAGTCGATAGCCTTTCATATACACTTGATGAATACGACCTACTTTGGGGAGTGTTCCTTTGACGACTCGTTTGGAAGTATGATTTGGGAGCTTGATTTTGACAATCACAAGAATGTCGTTAAGCTTAAAGAATTGGTTATAGAATCAATGTACGAGACCATGCGTAAACATGAGAAACGATTGGTAGACGTCAATGTACAGGTGCGTATCAAGCAGGAAGAGCTGCATTATAGCAATAGCCCGAGTAGTAAAATCAAGAAAAAAATAGATATTACCATCAAAGGTAAAATTAAACGTACCAATGAGAATTTCAAGTACAATGATTTTTTTTATATTGGGCCATTGTCCTATTAGTATTGAATAATTAGATGGAAGGTATAGAAGAAATAAGAAATAGAATGGTTCGCAAGTCCGCCTCCTTGTGGGGTGTGCCGATTAATGAGATAGAGATGTCTTTTGATCCAATTGTGACCTTACTTATATCGGCTTGTGCTTTTGAGATAGAAAAACTGTCTCGTGAAATAGGGGAGTCTCAAACAAGAATCACGGAGAAGTTAATCCAATTAATGACACCAGAGATGGTGTATGGGCCTAAGCCTGCCCATTCGATACTCTATACACTGCCTGTTGAACAACGTAATTTAGTAAAGCCAGAGCATGTTTTTTTTCATAAAAAGAAGATACCTTGGAAAAATGCAAGTGTTAGGTATAGAAATGTGTATTTTTCATCCATCAAGGATTTTGTATTGGTCAATGCGGAAGTAAAATACATTGCCTCTGGCGATAGTTTCAGGGGAGTAGGAGACAAGCTGTATCCCGAAGAATTGATGTCAGATAATGTTGGTGATTCATTACCTTCGTCAACACTCTATATAGGTATAACTTCTGAATTTGATGAGCTCGACTTAAACAATCTCTCCTTCTTCTTTGATATAAGTAAAACCTTGGGCAAGGAACTATTTTTTCATCATCTGAAAAACAGTAGATGGTCTCAGGCAGAAAATGACATCCCAGTAGTACCCGGCTTTTATACTGCAAAGGTTGCCAGGAAGATAGTTCTAGACAGTATGTTTGAAGATGTGGCAAACAAGAGCAGTAATATTGTACAGCAAATTACTCAGTACTATAACAAAAACTACTGTACCGTTTATACCGGCAAAAAGAAACACCCTCTTGAGGCGTCAGAATTTAATGAAATTACGGACATAATAAATGTCAATGGAATCAATGTAGAGAATGGTGTGCGATGGATAAAACTAGAGTTTCCAACCATCGTAACCAACGATATGCTAAGTCAAGTAACATGTGCCATTAACACATTTCCTGTGATTTCAAGAGCTTTGAATGAGTTTACATATAACCTCAAAAAGTACATAAATATTATTCCTATCGTTACCGATGACCACTTCTTGGATATCAATGCGATAGCTAATGTCGATGGCGATGAATACACCGAGAAAAGTGGACGTTTGACAGATACTGACAAAGGAGTATTTATGATTCGAAATGATAATGTAGGCAAGCTGGATCATCGCAAGGCACGAGAATATCTGTTGCACCTTATAGAGTTGTTGAAAGATGAAAGCGCTTCATTTTCATTGTTTAACAAGGATTTCTTGCAAACTAACCTAAAGCAACTAAATCAACTGATAGCTTTGCTTGAAAAAAATGTGTTGGAAGTGATCGAAAAACCAATGGAGACAAGCTATGTCATGGTCAGGCCTTATCGCAAGAAAGAAAAATTGTTAGTGAGCTATTGGACCACAAGTGGAGAATTGGGTAATGGAATCAAATCGGGTAGTGAAGTAGAGATTTATCGTGGGGCAGGAGTGAAGCAAAAATCTAGTTTTCTACTGAGAACGACCTTTGGCGGACGGGATGAAATGTCCTTAGAAGAAAGGAATAACGCCTATAGACGATCTTTGCTATCAAGAAATAGAATCGTTACCAAAGAAGATGTAAAAGCACTTTGTTATGAAATATATGGTGGAAAGATAGCCGCTGTGCATGTAGAAAATGGCTATCATAAAGACCAAAGTAGAAATCGAGGACTAGTACAGTGTATTGATATTGTCATCACGCCAAGTACTAAGAAAGTCGAAGAGCATGAATGGGACTTACTTAATAGCAATTTATTGTTATTTTTGGAGAAAAATTCAACCAATGTATTTCCGTATAAAATAAAATTTGTCTAGAATGGACATAATAACCAACCTAAAATAAAATAAATCATGGGAACCGAAAAACGAGTAAAATCAAAACATATAGACAAATGGGTATTATACTTATTTGCGGGGATGTCGCTGCTTACGCTTGCTGCTTTGACCTACAAGAATGCCAATTATTATGATTGTTCCATTGTCGAGGCGGATATAAGAAATGAAAATAATACCCCCTTATTCAGGATAGGTCAGGCGATAAGTTTTTCAGGAAGCGCTGATAATGCAACGGAGTGGATGTGGGATTTTGGCGATAGTACGGGCTTCTCTGGAGAGCGTGAAGTACTACATAGTTATAAAATTCCTGGAGAGTATTTGGTCCGACTAAAGGTAAATGATAAATGCCTTATCGAAGAAAAGATAGTAGTCTTAGACAGTCTGATGAGAGTCGATTCTACAAAATTTCCTGTCTTTGAGATACCTGACGCCCTTTATGTTGGGGATTGGGGGAAATTTAAAGATCAGACGGAAGGGGCAACCACATGGGAGTGGAGATTTGATGGCAGTCGATTTCCTAGTTCGTACGATAGAGAGACGACTTATAAGTTTAATAGTCAAGGAGAGAAATGGGTGACCTTAATCGTTAATGGCAATGAAGCTTACGCAGTATCTAAGAAAGTGCAGGTTTACAGAAAGAAGATTGCAGTCAATGACTTTTCATGTAATGATGGCATTAAAAATGGCACGGAGATAGGTATTGACTGTGGAGGTGATTGCACCCCATGCAGTTCAAAACCAATTATTTGGGATGTTAAGGATAAGCCTATTGGTGGAGGAGATGAAGGAGTAAAACCAAAAACTAAATTTCCACCAATAGATAAAAAGGAGATGATGCGTAAGGTCAACGCTTTGATGAGAAGGAAAACTTCTCTTGAAAGTTTTGCGTCAATATTTTGTTCAGGAGAAGAAACTTCTGTTATCTTAAATGGGAAAACCATGCCTTTGAAGAAATTTTACAAGAAACGAGTTGGTAAAAATAAAGCAATTGGCTTTTTGTCATTTAATCGAAATGATGAAACAGGTTGTATCAAGTCGTTTACTATAAACTATTAGAGTAAAAAAAAATAGTATGGCAGAGAGAAAAAATAGAGTCAATTGGATTGACGGCATGAAGATTAATAAAGGACATTTCATACAGATGGAGGAAGCCTTGTCGTATTCATTGCATGAATTAGTTAAGCATAGTCTCAATGCAGATACATATGGCTTAGCACCTGATTTTACAGGCAAATCATCATCGGTAAAAGTCAAAATATCTGTAGATGGCATGAATTCAATAGCGGCAGAAGTGCTCTATTGCAAAGGGGTAACCATTGGTGGAGATATCATTGACCTGGATGGGGAGACGCGCTCAATGATGAATGAGTCTGGATTTTTATTGAGTGAAAAACACTTAATCAACGAAGGGGAAGATGGGTGGTATGTCGTATTGACGGTAAACCCATATTCAAGAGTCCCTGTAGGAGAGTCAGACCCCAAAGAGGAGCCTCCAAGGCATCCATTTGTGGTGACTGAGTATGGATTAAGTATAATTCCAAGTGACCAAATCACGGACAACACTATGGGCTTACATCATCTAGCCATAGCTAAGATAGTCATGACCGATGGTATTCCTGTATTAGATGAATCCTATATCCCACCTTGCCAGTCTGTACAAAGCCATGAAGATTTACGATACTCTTTCAGTGAAGTAGGACAGTTTTTCAACCAGATGGAAAGCTATTGTATGCGCATCATCCAAAAAATACATGAGAAGAAGAACAACAATGTCCTAGCGCAAAAAGTTCAGTATATGGCTGAAAATGTATTGCACTACCTCAATACAGCCATTCCTGAACACAGAATGTTAGATAAAAATGCCTCTCCTATAAATATGATTACTCGCTTGGTGAGTTTGTCAAGATTGATAAAAGGAAGTCTGGATATATTCGAAGGTACGGGCAAGGAAGATCTAATAAACTACCTCATAGATTGGTGTGACCTTAATCAAGGTGCATTTGAAAACGTACTCATGGATATGAGTGAATTACAGTACGTTCATGGAGATATTAACGCTTCCTTAAACAAGGTCGCTGAGTTTACTAGACTGATGCTGTCATTATTTAAGAAACTAAATGAACTTGACTATATCGGTAAGAAGCCTGACTCCAAAATATTTGTAAAAGAAGAAAAAGTGAAAGATGAAGAAATAAAAACAAGAAGAAATTTCTTTATTGACTAAACTTAAAAAATAAAACTAACACAAAAAAATAATCATTAATGAAGCCCCAAAACATAAAGGAAAGGAGATCCACCTTTTTGAAATTCTTATTGCTATTTGTATTGACTATGTCACTTTTGATAGGTGCATTTTATTTTGACTATAAGGTGCCTGTGAAGGAAAATATTGAATTGCGGAAATCCTTGAGAAGAATGAAGCAGGATCAAGAGTTTCAGCAGGATTTTTCTCAGGATATGGTCGCACTGGATAGGCAAATAGAATCATTAAATACGGATACAATTACCGGGATTCGAAAAATGCAAGTGGAGCAAGATATCGAACAATTGTTGCATAAAATGCTGGATGAAATACCCGAGCAAGACTCTATCTTCAATGCAAGTATGTATAATAATATCGTAAAAGTGTTTTTTGATAACAATGATGCCAGAAAACAATTGCAACAGTTAAAAAGTGATTTTGGGGAAGGAAACGAATTAATGGATGAATTAACTAGGAATAGAGAGTTAATAAATGATCTTAAAAGTCAACTCTTGATCGAAAGGATGAAGAATAGATAGAAGTGTTATGTTCAGAAATCTTGGTAAAATCTCCCATATAAAAGCAAGTGCTGTAATCTTAAAAACAATGACTTAGTCATGAATTAACGTCAATAATCGACAAACCGAAAGAAAAAGAACGTAAACTTGAATTTTCTCCTTTCTTTTCATTTAGTTTTTACTTATTTTAGCGGTCTATTAAGTCTGTCAATGAAAAAATTATACTTAACACTAATAATCTTTCTGACATCCACAGTTACATTCGCTCAAAACACTGGTTTTGAAGGAAGAATAGTAGATGCAGTTACTGGAGAATACCTATCTAACGTTATCGTAGAACTAGAAGGGGATACCACATATACCCTAACCAATGAACAAGGATTGTTCGTTTATAACTATAATGTTCCTATTGGAGATGTGAAAATTTATATCTCAAAAGATGGATACAAGAATGGCGAGTTTGTGATTGATGTTCTCGATGAGGAGATTATCACTCTTGATGAGGTAGAGATGTGGAAAGGGAAGTCTAAGCGACGAAAACGAAAAAAAGGAGAGTTTGAACAGAAGAATAAGACCCTGCTTGAGTTACTGAAACTAAAAAAACCAAAAGCACCTGAATTACCGGAAGCTTCCTTAGAATTACCAGAAGGAATGAATATGCCTGGAGGTAGTACAGGATCTAGTAAAGGAGGAGATATTGAATCCACGTCCGTCGCCCCGCAATTAGCCAGTAAGTTTGCTCAAAAATTAGGCGTAGAACCTGAGGAGATAACAAATGCATTACTTTATGAATTCATTGATGAATGGATGGGGACGCCCTATACAATGGGAGGAGAAACCCGTTATGGTATAGATTGTTCTTCCTTTTCGCAAAGACTCTATGTGATGGTATATGAAAAACTTATTGAACGTGTAGCGTCTAGACAGTTTGATTCAAAAAATACCGATACATTCTCTGGCATGGAATACCTTAAAGAAGGAGATTTAGTTTTCTTTAGAGGTGGTGGAGTAAATAGTAATGTTATAGTACATGTTGGGGTTTATTTAGCGAATGGTAAATTTGTACATGCAACTGCCAATAAAGAAGGTACAGGAAAAGGAGAGGTGAAAATAAGTGACCTAAGAAGTACATTCTGGACTTCACGTTTTGTATGTGGTGGACGTAGAGGGAAATTGTAGAAATATTAATAGATATGATGCAATTCAGTGAGATTTCCAAAATATTTGATGAGCTTATTGTAGAGTTTCAAAACCTAAAGGCAGAAGTAGTCGTGGCTGAGGTGGAAGAGAATTCCAATCTAAATATAACCGACTTATCTATACGTAATAGCAGCTCCTTCCGGCGTTCCTTTAGAAGAGACATCATCAAAGTAGAACCTATCACTAGTTTTGAACCAACGTTGAAGCTATTGCTGTCTCGAAATGGGTTGTATGATAGACTTCCTGAGGGATTGTTTCATAAAGTTATTCCCGATGCACATATACAGTCCGGCACAGAATTAAGTAAAGTATTAAAGAAAGAAGAAGAAGAAGCAAGGTCATTCTTTGACCCATTAGAGAATGAGTTTTTCTATCAGAAATTGCAAATCGAGAAAAATGAGAGAGTACTACTAGATGATTTTTACGGACTAAAAGACCAATTTCTTTTAGACTTTTGGAAGCTGGATAGGGATATCCCTGAAGAATATCTTCTGAAACTTGTAAGGTTGCTGCCTAATTGTAGTAAAATATCAGGAGATATTGAGCTAGCCCGAATGTGTCTAGAAAGAATGTTGGATATTGAAGTAGAATTTGAAGTAGTCTATGAAGAGAAAAGAATAGATAAAAACCTTAAAGAAGACGTTACGGACAACAACATGGTAGGAGTTAATATGGTGTTGCAAGGAGAGCAAATAGGCGTGTTGCAGCCCAAACTAGATGTAACTATCGGTCCGTTGTCTCTTGAGCGCGCACAGTTTTTTCAGAATAATAGTGGCATGCTGAAATTTCTAGAGACGTATTATTGCTATTTTGTTCCTATGGAATTGGAAGTGAGTACAGATTATAAAGTAGAAGTTGTACATGGATTTGAGCTTAGTGAATCAGGAAAACCGGTCATGGGAATGTCCACAGCAATATAAAAGAATAGACGGATGGGAGCAAGTTTTTTAAGTGGAGGAATGCTAAGAATAGGTACGCTATTCATGATCCTAAGTATAGTATTGGTAATCTTGCTTAAGAAAGTGCGTAAAGTGGTTGCAAAGAAGAAAAAAGCAGCAATATTGTACCTTCTTTTTGTTTTGGCTACCTTTGCTCTTACAGGGCTTTTAAGCTCTCATAAAGTCTTTAATGATACCGCCATCAATAGTTTTGTAGGTATTCAAATCCTTTTTTTGATACTAGGAATCATTCATGTATACGTAATAAGAAAGTATTTCTCAGTACTTTCTGCAGATGAGAAAGACTATTTTTCAGAATTGCTTTTCACCCTCGTGTTCACCTTCATTGGGCTTATAGCCTTCTTATTTGTAGTAAATCACTTCAGACCGGAAATGACATTTTCCTTCCTAGGAGGTAGCCTATTGTTTATTACACCACTATTCTATACCAAGATGTATGAGGCAATGCTGAAAATTCCAGTGCCTGTCTATAAAAAATGGCAATATCCAATGAACAAGGATGTAAAAGATCCGACAAAACGTGAATTGGAAAATCCTCTGGTTATCAGTTTTGAATTTCCGAAAAAATACAATCAGGTAGAGGTAACTAAGTTCAGGGTCAAAGCACCGGAAGACATGGAGTTTGGCAATCTATTCTATTTCTTCTTAGATGACTACAATGAACGACACACGGAGGACAAGGTAGAGTTTATGGATCAAGACACATTGGTACCAGATCAATGGATATTCTACTACAAACCCAATTGGTGGAGTGGGTTAATACACATAAATCATAGTAAAACCGTCATCGGAAATGGCATAAAAGAGGATGATGTGATTATTTGTGAAAGAATTAAGGAAGAAAATCAATCTGAAAAGTAGATTAAATCATCCTCAATTTTTTGTTGTAACTTGTACATTAACTGACTTTTAAGCTTTGTTATATGCCTCCGGTCAAGCGCCATTGTTGAAAACATGTTAAAAACTATTGAAAACTATGCATTATTTTTCTTGACAGAAGA
Organism: Bacteroidota bacterium; assembly: GCA_024279715.1. Classification (GTDB taxonomy): domain Bacteria; phylum Bacteroidota; class Bacteroidia; order Flavobacteriales_D; family JABDKJ01; genus JAJRRH01. Next base: position 2,241 of record JAJRRH010000096.1, on the reverse strand, counting down.
CCCATTCGCGACGTACTTTAGCTGCATAAATATTTTTATATTCATATATATCTAATTAATTAATTTTTAAAACTTAAATTATGTCATTTAAAGCAAAAATCGCCGTAAACGGTAAAGAGTATACAGTATTATCTGTAAGCTATGAGTTACATCAAGAAACTGATGCAACAGGAAGACCATCATCTATCACTAGAGGTGGAAAAATCAAAGTAACAATCGAATCTACTTCTGATACATCAATGGTAGAATGGATGATGAACCACTTCGAAAGAAAGAATGGTACTATCACTTATTTAAAGAGAGATACTGATGCAGCTGCAAAAGAATTGAACTTTACTGAAGGATACATGGTTCGTTACAAAGAGAACTTTGATTCAACAGGAAAAAACCCAATGACGGAGTCATTTATTCTTTCATGTAGAGAAATCTCTATCGGAACAGGAGTATTTGAAAACCCATGGGTAGGAGCTAGCGCTTAATACGCACTTCAAATATTATTTAATTGGGGCGTTTCTCGGAGCGCCCCTTTTTTCTTATTTTTTCAACCATATTATTTATAGCCTATGTCTTTTTTAGCAAAGTTTACAATAGATGATGACACTATGATCGTGTTGGAATGTACATTTGCATTCGAACAAGGAGCTGATCACACAGGTCGTCCATCTCAAAAACCAAAAGGAGGTCAAATAGAACTTCTAATTGAATCTACCAATAAAACTGATTTCTTGGATTGGGTTATTTCACCAACCATGACAAAGTCTGGTCAACTTATTTTTTATAAAAGAGATAACCTCTCAAGTCTAAAAACAGTGGACTTCTCAGACGCCTTCTGTCTTAGTTACATTGAGCACTTCAACGCTAGCGACAATGAGCCTCTGAAAACCAAAGTTGTGATCTCGGCAAAAGACATAACTGTCTCTGACACAACATTCTCCAATAACTGGCCTGCGAGATAGGAATCTTTAATGTCTTCGTAGCTATCCATATCTAATGGGTAACCGACGAGTCTTGTTAGTACTGGATGTCAGTCCAATACGAAATTTTAATTTATCCGTAAGGACAATCTTTTCGGAACACCATCTCTTCCTACACTAGGAAGTTTAAAAACCAACAATTTAACATTGTCATATTAAGACCAAAAACAGATTATTTTGCGCTATCATAAAACCCCAAAGGGGTGATATTTTTATAATCTCAAGTGGACATCGCCCAACCTAGTTTTGGCGGTATTTTTGTTGCGAAGCAAAACAAAAATAGTGACAAAACGATACGGAGAACGCCCCTCGAAGGACAAGTTGTTTTGTTTTTGTGATATTAAGCGTAATTCCAATAAGTTTGGATGTTTTTTAAACCACTATTTTTGACTGTTTTCACATGAATTACATGGGGCTAATCGTCTCCGCATAGTTATGCAATACAGATGATTTTCACCATTCCAAACTTACTCCGCAATCCAAGCCACCCCCCCTGTGAATAACCTGTTAACAATATATTCATAATTCCAGTGGACTCCTATGTGTATTTTGCCGTTCTTCAACTACTAACTATATTTTCCTAAAATATGTCATTACAATCCGATACGCAAATATTCATCGACGGAGTTCAGATAGCTGCCTTCAAGACGCTTAACCTCCATCAAAACATTGACAACCACCATTTATTGGAGGTAGTATGCCGTATGGACGTGCTCGAAAACCTGTCCACTGAGCTGGCTTTGGAGAGTAGAAACTTCCTTGGTATGCCTATTACTCTGTACGTATCTTCCCTAGATAGTCTAAGCGGATACAAAAGCCTCACCTTCGAAGGTATCGTTACCACTGTCCGAAGCATCAAGGGATTTGCCCAAGGAAAAGGAGACGAAATGGTGATTCTCGCCCAGAGCCCAAGTTTCTTGACAGAAGATGGCCCACACTATGCCTCTTTTAACGACGTAAGCCTGTCGGATATAGTAGAAAAGACATTTCGTGAATACGATCACTCCCTACTCAATGTAGTTATTGACCCAATGAATGACTTGAATATACACTATTCTGTACAGCATAATGAAAGTGCTTTTCATTACGTCAGCCGATTGGCATCTCAATACGGAGAATGGTTTTATTATAATGGCACTAAGCTCATCTTCGGCAAGCCAGAAGAAGAAGAATTGCCCTTGACCTATAACTTTGATCTTAAAGAATACCATCTTTCATTGATGCCCATGGCGCAGAATTTCAAATTCTTTACCAATGACTACCTCGT
>JAJRRH010000095.1 GCA_024279715.1 Bacteroidota bacterium | reverse complement strand
CCGTCTAATTTCCAATCCAACAAAACGCCGGAGGTGTGAAATGTTTGTTGCACAGGGTATCGTCCCGGGCAAAACGGTATTGAAATTATAAACCAATAAGGACCATTCGCTAGTGACTTATCTAAAAATAAATCACAATCTCATCGTTAAACTATTCCATCAATATTTATAATCTTTATCGTAATTTTGACGTATTGAATATTCAAATCATAATTCAAACCCTCTCGTCAATATGAAAATTCGTCAAACATACATCCTCATAGGAATAACCATGCTCTCGCTGTCTTGTTCAAGACCAAAAGACATAATAAAATATGACGATACCAATCATGAAGTGGCCACTGAATCTTCCGCAGATGATGGTGTCATTGAAATCACTATTCTACAGGTTAATGATGTCTATGAATTATCGCCCCTCGAAGGTGGTAAGTCCGGGGGAATGGCGAGAGTTGAAAAACTTCATCGTGATCTTGTGGCGAAAAATCCAAACACCTTATTAGTGCATGGAGGTGACTTCCTTAATCCCTCACTGATGGGCATGCTCAAGCAAGATGGTGTGCGTGTAAAAGGCAGACAGATGATAGAGATGATGAACTATATGAATTTTGATCTCGTGGCCTTTGGTAATCATGAATTCGACCTGAAGTATGAAGAACTTCAGCAACGACTTAATGAGTCTACTTTCGGGTGGATTGGCACCAATATCAAACATGTAGATGGCGATGACAAATCACCATTTTATATCGAACATGATGGGGTAAGAACGGATGTACCTAGGTATAGGGTGTTTCATTTTACGGATATAGATGGAACAGAGTTGGATCTAGGTTTTATTTCAGCGACCATCAATTCTAATCCTAAAGACTATGTAGAATATGCGGATTTCTACGAAAGTGCCAAACTTGTGTATCAGCAAGTATTGCCAAAAAGTGATTTGGTGCTCGGATTGACGCATCTTAAAATAAGTCAAGATAAACTCTTCTCGAGAACACTCCCAGATATTCCATTAATCATGGGCGGGCATGAGCATGAGAACTCCAAAGATGTGGTTGGAAAAGCGGTTATAACTAAGGCTGATGCTAATGTCAGGTCAGTCTATGTGCATCATGTGATTGTGGATAAGAAGAATAACAAGACAGATATCACTTCTGAGTTGGTAATTATTGATGATACCAAAGAAGAAGACCCCGGTGCAGCTGCAATAGCTAAAAAATGGGCGGATTTTCAGTTGACATCTCTCGGGGATGTCGTGGATAATCCCACGGATGTAATCTATCATTCCGATGTGAAACTAGATGGTAGAGACACGCAGATAAGAAGTGAACAAACCAATCTTGGCACCATCATAGCCGAGTCTATGGCACGAGTTTATGGTATCGATGCTGCATTTGTCAATGGTGGATCTATTCGCTTTGACGATCAGTTGGAGGGAGATATTACTGGGGTAGATATATTCAGAGCGTTGCCGTATGGGGGGGGCGTATTAAAAATAAAAATCACGGGACGTCAACTTGTTAAGGTCTTGCAAGAAGGATATTTAAAAGCAGGCACAGGAGCATACCTTCAGTTATTTGGCTTTGAGAAAGATGAGGAATGGAAAATAGGAGGAAAGCCCATTGAGTCAAATACAATCTATGAAGTTGCCATCAGTGACTACCTCATAAAAGGCTATGATATCGTTTCGTTAAAAGAAGGATTACCAGAGATAGAAGAGGTGTATTATCCATCAGAAACTGAGCAAGCTGCCGATATCCGAAAAGTGATTATAGATTTTCTAAAACAAAAATAAAAAGCATTAGTCTTTGTCTTTTTCGGAGAGTTCGGATAATGTTTTATATCCCATATTATATAGTGTAAAGCTAAGAATGTCGGATTGTGCTTCAATAATTTTGGATACTGGTGTGCCAGCACCGTGTCCAGCATCCGTTTCTATTCTGATCAATTTAGGATTAACGCCGGTGTGTTTACTTTGTAATTCAGCGGCATATTTAAATGAATGTGCAGGAACGACCCTATCATCGTGATCACCGGTAATAACCAACACTGCAGGGAAATCTACTGAGTCACGAACAGAATGTACAGGAGAGTATTTGAGTAAATACTCAAACATCTCTTTAGAGTCTTGCGCTGTGCCATAGTCATAATTCCAGCCAGCACCAGCAGTAAAGGTGTGGTATCTAAGCATGTCTAGGACACCTACACGAGGCAGTGCGACTTGCATCAGGTCTGGACGTTGGTTGGTGACGGCTGCTACAAGTAGTCCGCCATTAGATCCTCCACTGAGGGCTAGTTTCTCTTTTCTGGTGTATTTGTTTTCAATAAGGTATTCAGCGGCAGCTATAAAGTCATCAAATACATTTTGCTTCTTCATCTTAGTGCCTGCATTATGCCATGCCTTGCCATATTCACCACCCCCTCTGATATTGGGCACAGCATATACCCCGCCTAGATCCATCCATATGGCGTTGGTAATGCTAAAGCTTGGAGTTAGGCTGATATTGAATCCACCATAGCCGTATAGAATGGTAGGATTATTTCCGTCTAGTGAAATTCCTTTTTTGTAGGTAATGGTCAACGGTATTTTAGTGCCGTCTTTTGAAGTGTAAAAAAATTGTTTTGATTCGTAATCCATTGGTTCAAAATCTATCTTAGGTTGCCAATAGAGTTCTGTTTTTCCACTGGTTGGATTAAGCTTGTAGATACTTGATGGGGTATGATAATTACTAAAAGAGTAATATAGTTTGTCATCCTCTAGGTTGCCACTAAATCCATGTGCCGACCCAAGACCAGGTAGTTCAATAGTTCGAATCAATTTACCATTATAGTCGTATTGTTTAATTTGCGACATCGCATCGACCATGTAGTGTGCGAATATATATCCTGCACCAGTAGAAGGAGTGATTACATTTTCGCTTTCAGGAATCACGTCTATCCAATTAGAGGATTGCGGATTGTTGGCATCCACACTGATTACTTTCATGTTCGGCGCTTCAAGATTTGTGACAAAAAGTAGCTTGTCGTCCGTATTGTCAAGCAAGTAAGTGTCATAGTCGAAATTAGCGACGGCAGTGATAATCGGGCTATTTTTCTTAGAAAGATCTTTTAAGTACAATTGATTTCCAGAGGTAGATTCGGATGCAGATATCACTAATAATTTTCCATCTTCCGTCACCTGACCACCTACATATCTTCTTTTTTCATCTTTTTTACCCCCAAATATTATCTTGTCTGATTTCTGATTTGTGCCCAGCTTATGGTAGTATAATTTGTGGTGATCTGTCTTGGCAGATAATTCACTGCCTTTGGGTTTTTCATAACTAGAATAGAAAAAACCTTCATTGCCTTTCCATGAAATACCACTAAATTTAATGTCAACCAAAGTATCCTCCAAGATTTCTTTAGATACCACATCCATGACTATGATCTTACGCCAATCACTTCCTCCCTCGGAGATGCTATAGGCGACAATACTTCCATCGATGGTGAAACTCAATGTGCCTAAAGACGTCGTACCATCCTCTGAAAATGTATTTGGGTCTAAAAACACCTTGGCTTCTTCATCATCCTTTTTGGAATAGATAACGTACTGATTTTGAATCCCATCATTTTTGTAGTAATATTCGTTATCTCCTCTTTTGAATGGGGCACTTATTTTTTCATAATTCCATATGCTAGATAGTTTTTTTTCTATTTCATTTCTGAAAGGAATTTTATCGAGATAGGAATGAGTGAACTTGTTTTGCATTTTCACCCAAGCTTCGGTTTCTTCACTACGGTCATCTTCTAGCCAGCGGTAGGGATCTATAATTTCTTTTCCAAAGTAGTCGTCACTTACTTCAGTTTTTTTCGTTTCAGGATAAACTAGCGCAGTTTTTTCAGAGTTTTTTGACATATCCGAGCAAGAAGTAAAAAGTAATAGGTAGAGTATTAGTAGGGTCGTAAATTTCATGTGCGGAGTCTTGTAGTTTTCCGCCTTAAAGGTATCTTTTTATTTTGAAATAATACTAATTGAACAGGATGATTAACTGGAGTGGATTTGTTTTTTGATAATGAGTAGTTTGGAAGATGAATGGTAAGTTTAATTCGCTAATGTGGCCATTAAAATTAATGTTGAGGTTACAATTATTTAGTATGTAGGGTTAAGAATCACGTTTTTTTGAATACTTTTTCATAGAGATCCTTTAGCCAAGGTTCTTCTTTGTTTCGTTTTTCTTTCTTGGCGTCTTTCCTTTTGTTCTCTCTCTTTTTTCGCGCTCTTTTTCGTTTTCGTTTTCTTTTGTTTTGCTTCCTGCCAGTGGCTACTACGGCTCGTACGGAGACGCCTGCCTGTCCCAGATACCACGGCTCCCTATTCTTTAGGTTGAAATTAGGCTTGTAATCCAATGCTACATTGAGACCCATCAATGTCGCTTCCACGCCAAATACCACATCCGTTCCTATAGTTTTATTACCATAGGTGGTGATAATTTCATTGGTTAAAGGGTCTTTTATTCTGCTTTCTTCTGTGCCAAATGAAAATCCAAGACCCGTATATAAATTGAACCTTTTTGTTAAAAAACCCCTATGTCTTTCGATCATTGCATGAAAAGTAGTGTTATTTGCAAAGTCTGATTGTACAATACCCTCCAATGTGATTTTTGGAAAGATACGATGTTGAAAAGTCAGACCAACGAGCCGAGTATTCTTGTCATTAGCCATGCGGAGCCCAAATGCTGTCGCATAAGATTGTGCGGCAAGATTGAAAGAAGCAAGCATGGTGAATAGAAATACTATAAGTAGAATTTTCTTATTTCGCACAGGTTATTTTTTTGCAAATGTATAATAATAATTAGTGTTGATGATGGTGGATGGATGTAGTATTAACGAAACAGTAGTCAATGTATTTGATTGGAAACAACTATTAATTATTGCTCGATAATTCATGAAGCTTAATCATTGTTTTCCAGTTCCTTGTAGTTGCTCGTACTTTAAGTTTAGATTCAAAGAGCTTGTTGGTCATCTTGGACTGGCTATAGCTACCTTCCGTTTGCAGATAAATATCTTTATCCATAAGAGTGAAGTGTTCATTTTCTAAAGCGTATTCATTCAGGCGGTTAATTTTTTCTTCCGATGGATTTTCGGATAAAAAGGTGATATGACAACGCGCCAAGTCATTCTGCTCAGAAGTCGGGTAGGGGTTGTTTTTGAATATCTTACTTATTTCTTTTCTGCTTCGTATTATCACAGGAACGTCATAGCCATAGGCTTCTTGGATGATGTTGTGAATCAATTGTGGCAGATCGATTTGCTTTTCATCCACGTTAAAAAAAATATTTCCACTTTGAATATAGGTGCTCACATCGGTTAATCCGTGGTTAGAGAACAGCGTCACAAGGTCTTTCATTATTATTCTCTTATGACCTCCGACATTGATGCCTCGTAGTAGGGCTATGTATTTTGGCATGTTATTTTCTTTTCCAAATGAGTTCGGTGTGACTATCGTCTTCGGAGAGTATCCCCGTTTTTTTAAGTGTAAAGAGCACGCTTTGTATCATCTTATCACTCACCCAGCCATCGGTGGCCCACTCGGTGGAGTGATACCATCGTTCTACATCTTCATACTTTTGATTATAACGCTCACTTACCTTGTAGATAGCTTGCGAGTCCTCCATAAATAATGCCGTTTCATTGTGAATAGTTCGAAGTATTTTGGTTAGCACTTCGGGATACTCTGCAATCACCTTGTCAGTGGCCGCCATCACGAAGCAGGGCCATGGTGTAGCAAATTGAGCAATTCTCTTTAGTGTACCATTGTCAACATAAGGTTTGGTAGTAAATTTTTCCCAATAGAACACATCCGTTTCCATAGCGGTGAGGGATGTTAGCGCATTATCCAGATTTTTGATAATATGAAACTGATTTTCCATGATTTCCTTGCCTTTGCTTTGCGCATCTACGATTGGCATTAGGTGTGATCCCGAGCCTATTCTGCTAATGGCAAATCGTTTGTCAAAAATGTCTTTGTGACTGTCCAGAGAATTGCTGCTACTGGTGTGTATTCCCCAAATCAAAGGTGTCTTTATATACTGGCTGATGATTTTCGAGGGATTACCACGATATATATCTGTGATAATTCCTTCAGTGAGTAGGACGCAAATGTCGATTTTATCTTCTCGAAGGGCTTTGGTCATGGCACCAGTTCCACCTTTGAATTCTGTCCATTCTACTTCGATTCCGAGGGCTTTGAATTTTCCTTTTTCAATGGCCAGATGCCATGGTAGATTGAAATGTTCTGGCACACCGCCGATTCTAATTTTGATCATGAGATAAGGGATTTAATTTCTTGAAGCATAGTGATGCCTTTGTCTTGGAGATACCATTTTTGTAGGTCTATCTGTACATCTTTGTATTCTCGACCCTTTGGATTGGTTCTGAAATCCATATACAACTCTTGTGCAGGGGTTGGTCTCGGGCCCCATGGACCTATCTCATTAAAGTCATTGTCAAGGAGGATTGCTTTAGGTATGGAGCGTCCGCCATTGGTGAGGTATAGGTCAATGAGTGGTATGTTCTCATCCCGATAGACTATTCTGAGAGATATATTAGAATTACACTCTTCGGCTTTACGAAAAAATGGTAGCGCTTGTACGGCATCGCCACACCAAGTCTCTGTAATGACCAACCACGTCTGAGGTGTGGTGATATTCTTGAGTGTATCTATAAAGTCATCCGTTAGTTTGGCAGTTTTGTTTAACCTTGACAACCGACGATGATTGAGCTTGGTAAAATTAACATAATCCTCCTCTTGATTAGGGCCTGAAGACCTTCCTTCAGAGACGTACTGGTCAAATTCCTGTTGATACTGTTCGTAGGAGATAGAATTTGCGAGTGCTTCCGTAATAATCTTTTTATGGCTATTCATTTGTATCAAATTTGGTCTTGATGGTATGATGTAATTTATTGCACTTTAGTGCCGTCAAAATTATAAAAAAACCACTACAATATCTTTTTATCTTGGGAGAGATTCAAGGAATTTTTGTTTACCCCGAAAGTTGATCAATTTTTTAGGACGAGTCAAACACCTAGAAGTTTGGGGTTTTTCAAACCCCCAAAATTGGATGATTCTAAATTGGGGTTTCACGCTTTGCTTCCCACAACCCATCTCGCAGTTCTGCTGAGCTTGTCGCAGTATTCATACCATATACTTCGTTTTTGTATGAATAAGGCGGGGTAATTAGTAACTCATAGATTTGTAGTACGTTGATAATTATACGGATGAATTCGCTGTTTATATTAAAACAACGCTTAGATTTGCGCTCTATTTTTATTCAAATCAGCACTGTTAGATAATGAAAAACACATTTAAAATGATAAGTTATGCAGAGGCATTCTCATTCCTCTTCTTATTACTAGTGGCAATGCCAATGAAGTATTTCATGGATATGCCTGCATTGGTAAAATACACTGGTTGGGCACATGGCATTCTATTCGTCCTATATGTGATATATTTAATTATGGTCGCTTCTGATGAAAAATGGCCGATTAAGAAGACAATAATTGGTTTTATTGCCTCGCTTTTGCCTTTCGGCCCCATTGTTTTTCATAAAAAGTACTTGTAGAGAGATTTTTGTTGGTCGTCTGATTTTAGACGAAAAGAAGTAAATGTACTTGGTATTTGTGTTTAGAATCGATAAAAGAGGTTGAAGGGCTTGGATTCCTGAGCGATTGTTCGGGTTTGATATTTATAGCAAAATGTGGTTGTAATACGAGGAAATTTTGTGTAATTTTACACAAAATAATTATGGCATGAAGAAACTATTACTTTTTACACTTTCAATACTTATTCTAACAGCTGGGCAAGTACAAGGGCAACTGTTGATTACTCATCCGAATGAGACGACAGACTTGTCGGGTACTACCATTACCGTAGAGTTTGATACCGATAATATTGATCACGAATACTCGGTTTGGGTAAAGAATTTGAGCGAAACAGAAACCTATACCTTGGCATGCAGAAGAATAGAAACGGAAGTATTGGCTGGAACAAAAAACAATACTTGTTGGAGTTTATGCCCATTTCCTGCTTGGGATGCTGGTGCGAATGAAGATTGGGTAGTAAGTGCAGGCGCCAATATCTTGACGGAGACTATCGGGCCAGGAGAGACAGCTACTTCTTTTGCCTTTCATTATGAGCCAGAAGAATTGTTAGGGATCTCTACTTTTGAGATTAGATTTGTTAGTTCTGATAATGTGGATAATACGGTAGGATCATTCAATCTTAAATTTGACCATGATGAAGTGGATGGTGTAGAAGATGTTGCTGGTATTGATCTTTTTACGATGAATCCTAATCCTGCAAATGAAAGTGTAAATCTTAACTTGAAAGGTATTTCGGGTAATACGCAAGTAAAAGTATATAATGTGCTTGGAGAGGTTGTTCTGGATCGTACAGATGCTTTGGGAGGTCAATTGTTCAACATGGAAACAAGTGAACTACAGAATGGAATCTATATGGTATCCATTCTACAGAATAATGAAATTATAAAGACGTCAAGATTGATGATAAAGCACTAAGCTTTACTAAAAATATCCTCCCTTTTGAGGGAAATCAAAGAACTCCTTTTTGGGGTTCTTTTTTTATGTGTTTATTTTTGTGCATTCAGGAATAGCCATCTTGTTGATTGACCTATAAAGGCAAAAGTCAATGAACAAAGTATTAACTTATCTCCACTACCAAGAGCTTAACCCGAAAAATTCATCAATTTTTCAGCGATTAAGTAACACCTGAAAGTTTGGGGTTGTTCAAAAAAATGGAAACATTGAAATGAAAGACAAGTTGAAGGTTCTCGAGCGTAGTATATAGAATTATGAAATGAAAGAAAAATTAAAGGTTCTCGAGCGTAGTCGAGAGGCCGACATATCATGGTAGAATTTCAAACCCGGCCTCTCGACAAAGCGATGCTTTGAATGCTCGAGAACCTAGAGAGAACACCCATCTCAAAGAGTGTTTCTAAATCGGGGTTTCACGCTTTACTTCCCTCACCCTACTCGCGGTTCTGCTGAGCTTGTCGAAGTATTCATACAACACACTTCGTTTTTGTATGAATAAAGCGGGTTAAACAAGAATTACTAATCTCTATAATTAACAGGTAGTTCACTCATGTAATGAGAGATATTTCTACAAGCAAAACTCATGAACAATAAAACTTCTATACGTAAGTACGGCTATGATTTCTTTGCTAGTGCCACCGAGTTAATACAAAATCGAAGTTCCGATGGCGGTGGGCCATCAGGAAAAACATGACCAAGATGAGCATCACATACACTACACATGACCTCTACTCTTACCATTCCAAAACTTTCATCTTTTTCATACTTCACCACTGTATCCGATATCGGTTCTGAAAAGCTAGGCCATCCTGAGTTTGATTTTATTTTAATCGACGCATCGAATAAAGTCGTTTGGCAACACACGCATTGATACAATCCCTGATCAAAGATAGCGCAAAACTCTCCACTGTGAGGAGCTTCTGTCCCTTTCAATCGGCACACACGAAATTGTTCTTCGGTCAATTTTTTTCGCCATTGTTCCTCTGTTTTTTCGACCCGTGTAAGGGGTTTAGGGCTGCCATGGTTGGCATATTTCATTATTTGATTCCAGTCTATCATAATTCTCTATTATTTACCATGGGGTTCTAGTACGGGCAATGCTTTTTCCTTTTTCAGATACTTATCTAGCCAGGCTTTGACTTCCTTATTTACTTCTTTCCTAAACTCACTCAATCCGTGGTCGCCTCCCTCATACATAATCAGTCGATGGGGTATTTTCTCCTCAATAAAAGCTTTTGACAAATCCAAAACCATGCTTGGCGACACCCGCCAATCGGCTGTTCCATGGAGCATCAATATCGGGGTAGTCTTACAAATTTTATCGACTTGCTTGGAGACGGAGCGAGCGTCAAGAACTGATTTGGTATTGGTAGCATAATCGGGAATATTGGCGCCATACACGGATTCGATAGTATCGTTTCTTGTTTCCATCCAAGCCCAAAGATCTGTCAATCCAGCACCAACAATCGCCGCTTTGAACCGACACGTTTTTGTAAGAGCAAGATAGGTCATCATCCCACCTCTACTCCATCCATAAAGACCTACCTTAGATGTATCGGCATGTTCCATGGTTGTGAATACTGGAATTAGATTTACAATATCATTTACATCTTCTCCCCCAAACTCTTCTTTGCCTTCGCCCCCCATATTGCCTCTATACTGACTCGCTGCTACGGCATAGCCCCAACTTGCTATCCTACCCAAGATAAATACCGCCTTGTATTCGTTCAAAGCGCCAAAGTCTTTATTGCCCCCACGATTGTATATCACACAAGGGTGATACTGGTCTGGCTGGGTTTTATCCATCTTTTTATTCGCTGTATATCCCTTCACTTTTAATCCATCACTTAGGTATGTTATTTCATGTATCAGAACGTCATCAAGGTAGCTATATTGCGGTTTAAGGATTCGCTCGCCTTTGACGATATCACTTATTCTGTCCGCTAAATCATGGTATTCAAAAGGATTGAATATTTTTTTATCCACTACATTTCCATCATTTTGAGCATGACTATTGAAGCTCCATATCAGGCTGAGAATTATAATCAGAGTACGCATGTTAAAGAATTGATATTGACTAGCAAGATAGGGTAATTATTCAAATATCACCTATCGAAACCAAAGATCATAAAGAATGTACCAGACACTTGAGTTCCCCTACACTTAGATAAATTAAGACCGTTTCACATTGACTTGAACCAATGTATTTATTATCTTCGTTCACTTAACTTCAATATGAAAAGATCAAATCATACACTTGAGGCGCTAAAAAATCTCAAGCAAATTGGGAGCTTATCCTCAAGTAGTCGCTATCTAGCTAAGACGATGATGAAGCGTGTTGATTTCTCCAAGGACTTAAAGATAGTAGAGCTTGGCGCAGGAAATGGCGCTATCACCCGTAAGATTCTTAATGAAATGAATGAGAATTCAACATTAACTTCTTATGAGATTTGCGATACTTTTCTTCAAGATTTAGAAGGTATAGATGACAAGAGGCTTACTGTATTGAATCAAAATGTATCGGAGCTATCTACCCTTGATTTTGACAGTGTGGACGTGGTCATTTCTAGTCTCCCTCTTGCTCTATTTGACAAAGAGTTCAAGTCTGAAATATACAATAATGTTCAGCAAATTATAAAAAAGAAGGGGATGTTCATCCAATTTCAGTACTCTCTATTTGATTATCGGGATATTGAGAAATTCTTCAACAACTGCAATTTGGACTTTTGTCTTTTGAATTTCCCTCCTGCTTTTGTCTATAATATTGAGTTGGACTGATTTATCTTTACCAACTACTATTCCTTTACCACCTTATAAATTAAAGTAGTTTGAGCAGTGACTATTTTCAACAAATACACGCCATTACTCATTGAAGACATGTCCACATCCATCATTTCCTGATTTATTTTTTCAGAGAAGAAGACCTCTCTCCCCTGCACATCTCTCATCTCGAAGGATTCTACTCCTTTAATTCCACCAAAATCAACATGCAATACATCACTTGCCGGATTGGGATAGATAGTCAACATGTCTCTTTCATTTCGACCGATACCGATGTAAACGAAGTTAATACATTCCGACATTTCGGTACAACCATTTTCTTCTACAATCAAAGCAAATTCACCTGACCCTTCAGGGGAATAAACAGATTCCGTAGCAAAAGGAATATTTGTATTCGAACCGCAATTGATCCATTGATACGTTGCGCCATCATTGTCATTTACGGCAATAAGGCTATTGGTTTGAGCATCCACATCGATGCTGGCATTTGCATAGTAGCTTATTTGATAAGTTGCGACACTATCACATCCTTCCATATTTGTAAATTCCTCGTCATACACACCTTCTTCAAAATAGATACCTCCATTAATCTCCACGCTGTCTCCTTCACATATCAAGTATTCTGAAGCAGGACTAAATATGGCTGGGACTACAAACGACTCCACCTGATCGTACCTACTGTCACTACTCCCTTGGCTTGCATTTTCTCCGAGTCCTCTATTGGCGAACACTGTCCAAATCATGCATTGGTTAGCGCCATTATTAACAATCATATCTGCCTCTAGGATGGCGTCTCTACCATCTATAAAACCGGGTGAACAGGGCTGCATTTTCAACCCATCTATCACTAATTGCATCAACATATTATTGCCCCCAGAGCCAGAATACACGTCAGGATCAAAACCATATCTATCAATAAAAGCCCAATTAAGATCCCATAACATGGAGGCCCATACAAATCCAATTCCATGAGGCTCCGACAAGGATTCCATATTCGTGTCGGCGTAGGTAAAATCATTGACAGAAGAATCCGTGGTATAAGGTGCAGGTCGAATACCATATCCATCTGCCTCTTGCCCTCGCACATAGGCTCCTACCCCTCTAATATCTGTTGCTACATCTCCAGGCTGCATAGTTACCATCATTCCAAACCAATCAGACCAGCCTTCACCCATCTGTTCTGCATTATAAAGGCAATTAGAATTCCCTGGCCCTCCAGTCAATCGAATAGAAATACCATGACCATATTCATGCGCTATGATGCCGTTATCGAAGTCACTATCAAAGGGGATTATCTCTGCGTCTCCTTCGACTATTGTTCCATTGACGATATCTCCCTCTTCCAATGCATTCATTATTGCTTCTCCCTGCTCCAGAGACAACATGATAGTTGGGATATTGATTGAATTATCACTTCCTCCCATAGTTATCGAGCCGCCAGGCACGTTGTTGATGATAATCACCGCAATGGCACCTTCCTCTTGGGCGGCGCTTACCTTTTCTACAAAGAGACAAGTACCTCTACGAATAACGGCTATCTTACCCACCAATTCGTCGCCATTATCAATACTCTGGCAAGCATCATAAGGGTCATCCCCCTGTCCATCTGTCACAAGAACTAAGTCTGCGGTAATAGGTGTAGTAGGAATATCAGGTCCAAACGAAGCTCTACCGTTATCATATACTATATTCAATGCTTCCTCTGAAGGGGGTGAATTCACTTCAAAGTCATTGAGTGAACTTGGCGACCACAAGAACATTTGCATTCTCGGGCGAGAACCATCTTCCGGAGTAGAAAAATTGGCATTATTGGTACCTGATCCGTCCATTGCTTCCGCTTGAACATAGTCATTGCTAAATCCTCCTTCATTGTTATAGTTCGTTTTCTGAAAATTACCACTGGGCTCATCAAATCCATATCCATACCAAATATCATGCATCATGTTATTCATATAAAAAAGGTTGGTAATGGCAGCATCCATATTTTCTTCAGGTGCTATTCCGTCCACAAATGGAAAATCAAACGTGAGAGTAGCTGTCCCATCCGGCGCCTCATCTGGACTCCCAAAATTATCATCATCCATATCCTCATAGGCAAACACATTATTGCCACGAGTATAGGTATATTCCGCCCCAATTTCTCCATCCGTATCATGCCATCCGTATGGCGAAGCTGCTGGATTAGTGGTCAATGACACTAGTTGCCTTGCGCCATGCACAGGGCTTTCAATAGGGAGCTTAAACACATTGTAAGCAGGCACTACAGGTGGCATAGCGACAATCTCTTCCTCTTCCGATAAGAAATTATTGCTCCGTGAGCGACTCTTGGTCTTTTCATCTTTATGGGCTTTGGATGGTATATGATTTCTTGGAAATTCGCAATGTACCATCCAGTTATTTTTATTCAAAATACCCCCTGTATTCGCATCCACATGTATGCTCCACCAATCGGGATTATCAATCATGCTGATGCTTAAATCCCATGCTAAACGTAATTCGCCTTCCGAAGTAAGATAATATACTAGTTGAACAGGGATATCTTCAAGAGATACACCATCCTTTTCAAAAATAAATTCCGTCGAACTTAATGATGACAATGCTTTAATATTACTATTCATTTGTATATCCAAATGAATTGCAGCTTTCTCAATAGCCTGTATTGGCTTAAGAACTGGTCGGCTACTATTGGCTTTATCTTTTATCTCTGACACCAAACGATTACCCATACTCACAACTTCTCCATTCAATATATTGAAATTTGCCAATCCATTCGCAATAGCTATTCCCTGATGGGTCTGCCGAATATATACATGCTTCAATTGCGTACTACTCGAATAATATTCATTGGTAATTACCCAAGAATCAACATCTTCAGCAGTAACACCTAGCTTTTCCAAATTATTACTAAGGTAGTCTTGTATGATTTCATTTACACTTTGAGAAACGGCAAATGATGGGATTAGAACAATAGCAATCGATAAAAATAACTTGTATATTGAGGTCATAAATGTAGTTGTAGTTTATGTTGCCCAATATAGCGAATATTCCAATGAAAATGTAAACTCTCGAAATAGAAATACTTTATTCTTAAAGTCCTAAATCATGACCACAAGGAATACTACTCAAATTGTTGGACTACGGCATTATTGCCTCGCCAGAATAGATTAAGATCCACCGCATTGACGGCTCCGTCCAAGTTAAAATCAGATTTCGAGCCAAGATAAGAATAGTTGGTGGAGTTTTCAGGGTTCCAATGAATCGTTTTGTCTGTAGCATTTATCGTCCCGTCAATATTGGCATCACCGCTATACATCAGCATATCGCCATCTAGGCTGAACAATGGATTTATACCCACTGCTAGTGCGGATGAATTTGTAAAATCCAGATTAATATTAGCACTAGTACTTTGGGCATTATTGGTGCGAATATCAAGATGATTTCTATGTCGTATGACCACATACACCGTAGGATAATCCATAGGCAGGTTAAACATCAAAGGGGACACGCCATCCGTACCTACTATATCACCATCACGCTGTAAGAGGGCTGCTTGGGTCGCAATTGTGGTTTGTGATTGACTGCCATTGCGCAATTCTACTAATACCCAATCCACAATAGCATTATTACCAGTCTGGTTAAGAACAGCTGTAGTGGTGGATTCGCCTCCACCAATCACGGTGTTGTAACCAAAAGATGTATACGGTTCGGTTAATGGCACGTATCCACTTGTCCTCAGGTGATCGTTCATCAATCCTACAGAGGGCTCATACGCCCCTTGCAAAAGCACTCGACATGCCACGACAACATCTGGCGAAGCGCCCGAATAAAACTCATCCGTACCACAAT
>JAJRRH010000094.1 GCA_024279715.1 Bacteroidota bacterium | reverse complement strand
AATAGTGGCCCATTTGAAAGACACTAAAAAATTAAGTGGGAGTAAACTTACTATAGCCATCGGTGGAGAATCTGGCAGTGGAAAATCCACCACAGCTAATTGTCTGAAAATTCTACTTAATAAATACGGTGTCGCCACTGACATATTACAAATGGATGGTTACTTTAAGCTACCACCTAAGGAGAACCATAATAAACGAAAGAATGACATTAGCTGGGTGGGATTGCAAGAAGTAAATCTTGCTCAATTGCAGAATCACATTTCTGAATTCAAAAAAAATAAAGCTGCCGTTGAAATTCCTATAGTAGACTATGACACTAATACCCTACAAATTGACTCACTAGATTTTAGCGAGCTAAAAGTGCTCATCGTAGAAGGTGTGTATTCCTTTTTTATGAAAGAAATTGATTTGAATATTTTTATGGAAAGAACTTTTCATAATACCCTAGAAGCTAGATCTGCCCGAACAAGAGAAGTCTATGATCCATTCGTTGAAGAAGTACTTGCTATAGAGCATCGAATAGTTGCTTCTTGTATCGATGATGCCCATCTACTCATCACCAATGACTATGACTTGAGGGTGATAAAAAACATATAATTTATGTGTTTTTTAGCCATCTGTGTTTGACAATATATGTTTTGTATACCTTTCCTTTAATTCGACACTCACATTCATGTAGTTTTCCCTAAGTAATATGTAGCTTACTCAGAATTTCTATGAATCTTTTTGGGGCAATGGTGGAAAATCAAATATATATTTACTAAGCACCTTTATCAATCCATTTTCTTATCTTTTGATATTTGTAGTACGTTAGCACAATAAAACAAGCTCCATGCCTAAGATTATCACAAATCATAGAAAAATCAAACAAGAATCTACTCCTACTAGCTATATTGTCACAATAGACGCCTATAAGAGTTGGTTGATTATTATCATTCCACTTTCAATCCTACTATCCTTTATTGGAATGAACGTAGTCTTAGCTAATGCAAGATCTTTCAATGAGATTTTACCACTAGATTTTCTTCTTATACTATTCGTTATCACGTTAGTATTCTTATGGTTTAAATTTGGAAAGACTAAAATTGAATTCGGCTTGGAACATGTGCTCTTCAGCAAAACAGTATTTGGTATAGGATGGAAAAAGAAAACAACAAGAGATAAAGTTTGTAATTTTGAATTTAAAACGCTGGATAATGAAAATCAATCAAGTCGCCATTCGATAAAAGCCATTTGCTTTAACATTGAAAACAAAGAGTATTTTTTTGGAATAGGGCTCAATCCACAAGTAGCTAGCAATATAGTAGATGAGTTAAACAAAAGGACAGATAAGAAAATATGCAAAAAAAATAAATCGGATAAGCAATTACAATCCGAAAGAATCATGAACCGTATCTTTGGTGGTGGATCTCTTACTGAGATAAAAAAAGATCGTTCAAAAATTATCATTGCCAAACTTGGGCAAGAATATATGCGCCATGAAACAGAACCTAGCCGATTGGGATTTATAAAGTTCCTGAATAAAAAAACAGGTCTTGGATTAAAACATGCAAAAATTATTTCCTCTTTTTACTTTGACAATGACTTATCTAACTACAGCATTGATGATGTGAATATACAAAAAAGTATAACGCTCAATCAAAAAGAAATGTCACTGGACGAACTTGCGGAGGAATTTATTAAGTCAAACAATGGAGACAAAACAGAAACACTAAGAATGATTAAATACATAAAAGATAATTCCACTCTAGGACTTAAAGAAGCCAAAGAATTTGTCTCTGACTACCTTAGTAATGATAAGAAATCAAAGGACACTCCGGGGAATGACAATCCTTGGATAATAAGATAAATACTTCCCTAATCCCGACTCATAAATATCCGTAAGATATACCAGAACAACAACATCAATGAAGCAAACAGCCCTAACGCAGCAGCCACATGCTGATCGGTGCTGTATCTATGAACAAGGTTGGAAGTCTGATAGAGGATAGATCCACCAGCCAACACTACCATACCGACAGAGAACCACAGTCCCAGGTCAAAACCGAATAGTGTACCGGCAATGATTAGCCCAATACCGATAAATCCGCCAATGGTTAATGCAGACTTTAAAAATGAAAAATCTTTACCCGTATTCAATACGACGGCAGACAATCCACCAAATAACGCCACGGTGACAATTCCCGCTTTGGTAATCATCATGCTGCCCCCGCCCATCATCATTGCCATCATTATAATTGGCAAGAATATAATGGCTTCAGCGACTATATATAGACCAAGCCCCATGTATTGTTTTTTGATGTCATGGGATTGCATCGCCATCTTCTCTGCCCAGCTGGTGACCAGCATAAATCCACCAAGTACTAACAACCAAGTGGTGCCACTACTAACCAATGACATCGCCATATTTTGCGCCCAGGGCATACTATAAAGTATTGCTTCTAATAATGCAAAAGCAAGTACTGAACCAGCTACATGCTTGTAGGTCTTCTTGATAAATTCCGCACGCTCTGCTGTGCTTACTCTACTTAACTGTATATATTCTGAATCTAATGCTTCCATTTTTTTTAACTTATTTTTTGCGTCACTAAGGTAATGAATTCTTTTCTTGTTTTTTCGTCCTTCATAAAAGAACCTGTAAAGGCAGATGTTAGTGTCACAGAGTTTTGTTTTTCAACTCCTCGCATTTGCATACACAAATGTTGTGCCTCAATAACGACCGCCACACCAAGTGGGTTTAATGTTTCTTGAATACAATCTTTTATTTCGTTGGTCAATCGCTCTTGCACCTGTAATCTACGGGCAAACACATCTACTACTCTTGGTATTTTACTCAAGCCAACGACATGACCATTGGGGATATATGCCACATGTGCTTTTCCAAAAAATGGCAACATATGGTGCTCACACATAGAATACAATTCAATACCTTTCACCACCACCATCTGACTGTACTGCTCCGCAAACATGGCAGATCGTAATATTGCTGCAGGGTCGGCATCATATCCCTGGGTAAGAAATTGCATCGCTTTGGCAACACGCTCGGGGGTTTTTAGCAAGCCTTCTCGCTTGGGGTCTTCCCCGATGTCACTTAATACTTTTTCATAACTTTCCATCAGCGACTTGGTCACTGCTGAATCATATTCTTCTATTTTTTTATATGCCATAATTATCCGAAATATTCTGCTGAATTATTTTCTGTCTCTATCAATTTTACGGAATGAAGCGCTACGCCAAATTCCTTTAATGGATCTTCTATCTGCTCCCAAATAGCAATGACAAGATTCTCAGCCGTAGTCACTGTGTCTTTCAGAAAATCAACATCAAGGTTGAGATTCTTATGGTCACATTTATAGACGACATACTCTTTTATCACGCGCTTAAGATCCCGAAGGTCTATTATCATTCCTGAATTTGGATCTGGACTACCTTTTACTGTCACAAACAATATATAATTATGCCCATGCCAATTCTCATGCGAGCATTTACCATACATATCATGATTGGTAGCAGCATCCCAATCCTTATTCCATAGCTTATGCGCTGCGCAAAAACGCTCTCGTCTTGTGAAATGCACTAGTTTTTTACCGTTCTCCATAATCAATCATCCAGTATTACTCATTTACCAATATTAGTAGATGGCACTATATCCGAAAGCAAATGTAATTATATTCCACTATGTATTTCGTCATCCACCATACTTTAAATGATTTATCTTTGAATCTCTTTACTAAAACAATATCGAACAGAGCATAAACCAAAGATCAACTCATTGCCTCACTGCTTATTACGTCTGATATTGTTTTTTTTACTCTCCTCATGCAACCATTACATCCTCACCAGCGTCAGTAAGGTATACAAACAATAAAAAGTTATGAAAAAAGTACTCTTCCTCTTCCTCAGCATCATCCTCTTAATCGGTTGCAAAGACAAAATCACTGACCACTATACCGCCAACATTCCGGTATATATGGACTTTGACGAATTTAGAAATCCTATCTCCTACTCGGTAGCAAAAGACATCGATGAGGTGTCGGGTTTATTTCTACATGACACTTATTTATTTTTGATTGACCCGCAAGAAGGTATTCATATCGTCAATAACGCAGACCCTAACAATCCAAATAACATAGGATACATCCACATTATAGGCGTGACTAATGTGGATGTAAAAGGCAATTATCTCTATGCTGATAGCTATATCGACTTGGTGGTTATTGACATAACCGACATCAACAACCCTATTGAGGTGGCTAGAGAGCCCAATCATTTTCGGTCGTTCTCGATGACAAATTATGATGACAATTATCCAGCGGAAGAGATTGATTTTACACGTGGGGTAGTCGTCAGATGGGAACTAGGAGAAACTTCAAAAGAGGTAGACAATGTGTACTATCAATCTGATTTTCTAGCGTCAATTGATGGTGTTATTACTCTAAATAGCACCACCACTGGTGTAAACATATCCGGATCGATCACAAAATTCGCCATTGTGGGTGACTATCTATATGCGGTCACAGACAACAAGCTTACTCCTTTTAACATCTCCAATCCACTTAACATCTCTTTAGGAGCAACACAAGATATCAACTACGAAGTAGAGACGGTTTTTGATTATAACAACCACCTTTTCTGCGGAACTACGACGGGTATGTTGATATTCGACACCAATGATCCTGGCAATCCAGAAAATATATCGGTAATCGATCATGTATATGCATGCGACCCTGTGGTTGTTCAGGGAGACTATGCTTATGTTACTTTAAGGACTGGCACTCGTTGCTGGGGAACCATCAACCAACTAGAAGTATTTGACATTTCTGATTATCACAATCCGGTAACCATCGATACGTATCCAATGACAAATCCAAATGGACTTGGCGTCGATGAGGATCTACTCTTCATTTGTGACGGAGAAGATGGACTGAAAATATTCGACAATACGAATCCACATGAAGTGGGCAACCAATTGATTGCTCATTTTCCAGAAATTGAAGCCATAGATGTGATTCCTTTTGACAATGTATTGATGCTGATTGGCACCAACGGATTGCGTCAATATGACTACTCTGACATGAATAACATTTACGAAATAAGCTATATCCCTTTTAACTAATAATACTCCATAAATATGACATTCAATATAAAAAAAATAATCCCAGTCCTCTTTCTCCTTTTAAGTTTAAACTTCTATGGACAAGAAAAGAACAAAGTGAAACTCATTCTAAAAAATGGCACTACCCTGTACGGCAATCTAGTAGAACAAAACGAACAAGTATTATTGGAGACCACAGATGGAAACATTTTTGTGTATCCGAATTCAGATGTGCAAGAGATCGTTGAAAAACCAACGCCCGTTATTAGAAATGGAGCGTATCATAGCATGAATTTCGGTACGCTAACCTCAGACTCTCAATTTAATGGCACATTAACTTTTGTCAATGGCTATCAAATAAAATCCAAATTGTTCCTTGGACTTGGATTTGGTATTGAAGGCTTTTATAATAAAAAATATATCCCAGTTTTTTTTGAAACACAGTATCATCCGTTCAATAAATGGCGATCACAACCATTTATTGCTGCGGATCTAGGCAAACTGTTACTGAAAGAAAACGAAAGTGGAGGATTGAGGTTAGGTATCAATGCTGGTATGGCGCACTACCTTAGTAAAAAGGTCAGTCTAATGACCTCCGTTGGTTATCGATATGTAAACCTTACACGAGACAATGACTGGTGGTATTGTGGTGATTGGGGAGATTGTTATCACAACAATAATCGTGAGTACAAAATCAATAGAATTGAATTTAAAGTTGGACTATTGATTAAATAATCCTAATTTGCCCAAAAATACAAACCATTCTTTCTACCAAAAAAAATAACAAACTAATTCGTGACTGCCTCAAAGGAAAAAGAGAAGCACAAAAGGAGTTGTATTCTCAGCACTCGTATTTGGTGATGGGTATATGTCTTCGCTATTCAAATGACGTAAAAGATGCAGAAGACTTGTTGCAAGAGACATTTATCAAGGTATTCCACAGCCTGAAACAATACAAAGGAAATGGAGATTTAGGGGCTTGGATAAGACGAATTGCCATTAACAAAGCCATCGAAAAATGGCGAAAAGAGCAGCGAGAAAAACAAATTTTTGAAACAAAAGACATGGAATATTTAGAAGAGACATACGCAGCAGAACCAGAAGATCAACTGGCTTTAGAAGAGTTATTGAATAAAATACAATCTCTTCCAATGGGTTTCAGAACTATTTTTAATCTATACGCTATTGAAGGATATAAGCACAAAGAGATAAGTACGCAATTAGGTATTTCTGAAGGTACTTCTAAATCGCAATATGCAAGGGCACGTGCCATGCTGATAAAACTATTGCAATCCGACGACCTTGGCGTAACCAATACTACCACTATATGATGGAAGATTTAAAACATAGATTCGATGACTTCGGCAAAGACCCGTCACCGGAGGTCTGGGAGAAAATAAGCGCTTCGCTTGATGATGCGCCAGCGGGGTCTTCCTTCGGGAAGAATAAGAGTCTTCTGACCATACTAGCCTTTGCTGCATGCCTTGGTATTGGTTTTTACGCATGGACTTCAAATCTTGACACGAAGACGAATACCACGATTACTGAAAAATCAAATATTGAATCATCCAATGAAACCAAGAGAAATACTTCACACGATGAGGTAACCAAAAGGAATACTACTATTCAAGATAAAGATAAAACCAATGAAAATGAAAGCCTAAAAAACACTGACAATAAAGCAATAAATAGCCACAATAAATCACTAAATAAAGTTGCAAAATTGTCTGAAAACAAAACTAATTTAGAAGAGAATTTGAATGACAATTTTCATTCAAACACATCCATTAAGCACAAGGAGAATAAAATTGTGGGCTCAGCAATTAGCACAGAATCTACTATTCAAAAGGTTATACCCCTACCCCGCATAACCAGTATAAAACCCAAGGATAACACCTTATCTGAAAACACAAACACAGTTAATCCAACTACTGAAAACGAACAGGAAGACACTCAGACATCACAAACTATCGATTCATCTTCTGCCGTCAACACATCCATAAATTCGCAGTTTACGAATGACACCAAAGACCTCGATCTTATTGCACTAAAACCTACTTTCTTACCTGCCGTTGGTATGGATTACACCAAACTCTCTCCTTGTTTGTATGTCATAAAGAATAAAAAGAAGTGGCACCATGCCTTAATGTACCGGCAGGGAATGATACGATATGAAAACAATCCACCACTAAATTCCGTATCCGATATAGAGAGTTTTTCTTCCGCCATTATATACGAGGCAAACCATAGGCCATATTCATTAACCTACGAAATGTCTAGAAAATTTTCGTCTAAAAGTGGTTACACCTTCCTTGCCGGTTATCAGAGAGACAAGGCGATTTACTCACAAACTGATATTGAATTGTATGCCATTCATACAAACTCCGTTCTGCTAGGAGCCGGTTATCAGATCGATTTGTTAAAAAAGAGAAGATGGGCAATAACGCCAGGCGCTGTATTGTTCGGAATTGGATCTTTTAGAAAAAGAATGAATTCGCAGAATGTTAACGCTTATGACGATGCCATTCCATTTGCCAGCGACGAATATATCTCTACTACAAACACCTTTGAACCCTCAGTCAAAACAGAATTAAATATTGCCGTGAATTATGCGATTACAGAAAAAACTTCGGTGACCCTCATGCCGTTCTACCAACGCAGCTTCTTAAACTATCCTGGCAATGAAACCAATGCTATGCCCCACCAATGGGGATTGGGATTGGGTTTGAAGTTTTAATTGTCTCATCCATACGCTTTTGCTCTAGTATATCTGTGTAACTAATATCACTGTATATATAATATTCAAGTTATATTTTTGCCAAAAATAACGCCTATGAAATATATTGGTAGGATACTCCTTCTATTTCTATTGCTTAATGGATGCAAAAAAGCAGATAGCTTCACTCAATTTTCTCATGAAATAGAGAGCGAAGTGGAGATTCCATCCATAATTGGCATCAATCTACCATTTGACATTCCCACACCCGAGATTCATACTAATCTTGAGGAAGAACTTGAGTTACAAAATAGTGCTATTAGGCTGATTGAAGAAGCTCAACTTGAGTTTATAACGCTTACTATTACTCATCCAGACAACAAAACATTCAAATTTCTCAATGACGCAGAGGTATATATAAAAGCCGAAGGGCTTGAAGAAATATTGGTCGCAAGTATCCATGATATTCCATCTTCTATTGGTTCAAACATCCATCTTGATATTGTGGAGGATAATGACCTTTCTGAGTATCTCAAAATCCAAGAATTCACTCTTGTTTTGAAGATTGTAACGGATGAGATTATCCTTCAAGATGTAACGGTCAGTATTGACTCTAGTGTATTTATTGACGCTAAGATATTAGGAGTATAAATTGCTTTATGGGTCATTTACATTATAATGGGCTTGTCTGTTAAGGTGTAGGCAAGGGGTGATATTATCGCTAAAGATTTCTGAAAACCATGCCTTACTTAAACCATCAATGCTCTTCCTCGACATTTCAGAGAAATTTTTAATATACTGTCGTTTACGATCATCGTAAAATATAATTCTTGCATATCCTCTCAAAATACCTTATTTTTGAATCATGTCGCAATTAGGAAATATCGTTTACTTACTACTAGCTGTATTGGTGATAGTAGTAATGATAATCAACAAGAGGAAAAACAAAAGAAGACGATAAACGAGCTTCTACCTGTCAATAATTAGTGAATTAATCTTTTGAGATTGGTTTGTTGTATTGAATATTATCGTTTTTTTGCAATTAATAATTCATCTATGATAGTAATTACAGGAGCGGCAGGATTTATCGGCAGTGCTTTAGCGTCACACCTCAATCAACAAGGATACAACAACCTTGTGTTGGTGGATGATTTTTCATTTGCTGATAAAAACAAAAACATTGAAGATAAAAAATATCATGCTTTGATAGAGCGGAGTGTTTTTATCGAATGGATAGACGAGAATGAGGATATTATTGACTTTATATTTCATCTTGGTGCTCGAACGGATACAGCGGAGTTTGACAAAGAAATTTTTGACCGCCTCAATCTAAATTATTCTAAAGAGGTATGGCGTAGATGTGTAAAATATTCTATCCCTCTGGTATATGCCTCTTCGGCTGCCACGTATGGCTTAGGAGAATATGGCTTTAAAGATGACCATGACCTCATCCAAGAACTCAAACCGTTAAATCCTTATGGCGATAGTAAAAATGATTTTGACAAATGGGCTTTGTCCCAAGATGCCAAACCATACTATTGGGCTGGACTAAAGTTTTTTAATGTTTATGGCCCAAATGAATATCATAAAAGCAGAATGGCATCCGTAATCATGCATGCTTTTCGTCAAATATCCGCCACAGACAGGATGAAGCTCTTCCGTTCGCACAATCCAGACTTTAAAGATGGGGAACAATTACGAGATTTTATTTATATTAAAGACGTGGTCTCGGTGTGTTATTTCTTAATGCATCATAGAAAAGACAATGGGCTATTCAATCTTGGGACTGGAAAGGCAGATACATTTTACAATCTCACCAAGGCTACTTTCGAAGCCATGGGCAAGACTCCCGTTATAGAATTTATCGACACGCCAGCGGATATTAGAGATAAGTATCAATACTTTACGGAAGCCGATATTTCTAAACTCAGAAGTATAGGATATGACAAACCCTTTGCCACTCTTGAAGAAGGAGCTACGGATTATGTAAAGAATTATTTGATGAAAAATAAATACTACTAGAGCTCTTGCTTGAGTTTCAGTAAGAATGATTTAATTTTATTCAGTTTATCTATTACTTCTAGATTACTAATCACTTCTGATTTACTTTCACTTAGCTTCAACTTGGCGCCTTGTAAAGTATAACCTCTTTCTTTCACAAGATGAAAAATCAATCGGAATTTTTCAATATCC
Organism: Bacteroidota bacterium; assembly: GCA_024279715.1. Classification (GTDB taxonomy): domain Bacteria; phylum Bacteroidota; class Bacteroidia; order Flavobacteriales_D; family JABDKJ01; genus JAJRRH01. The sequence goes on along the minus strand of JAJRRH010000094.1, from coordinate 2,871 downwards.
TCTTTAGTAAACATCCTATTTCCTTTCTTGTTTTTCTTTGGTTTGATGATATCAAATTCACCCTCCCAATAGCGAAGTAATGAAGCATTCACATCAAAAATATTTGCCACTTCCGTTATGGAGTAATATAATTTCGTGGATGTAATTTCCTTATATGGCATTAACTAAAAACTATTCGTTAAATATGGTGTGAAAGTAATGTAAAACTTTGGATTAGCAAACCTTTATTAGTCAAATGATTGAGTGGCGTTGTTTGATAGTTTAATCATCACTTCATACTCATCAGGTGTAAGATCGTTGAAATAAAAATTAATAGGATTGATGGGTTGTCCATCTTTACGTACTTCATAATGCAAATGCGACCCCATAGATTTACCAGTATTTCCTACCAATCCAATAATATCACCACGCTTTACTTTCTGTCCTTTTTTGACAAGTAATTTGCTCATATGGGCGTACAATGTAAGGTATCCATATCCGTGATCTATCCGAACATGATTTCCATAACCCGAGGCATTGTTATCTGCTCGCGTGACTACGCCATCGCCTGTGGCATATATCTCTGTACCAGTACTGGCTGTGAAATCCATGCCATCGTGATGTTTTTTTACCTTATAATGAGGATCAATACGATATCCATATCCTGATGCCATTCTCTTCAGATCCTTATTAGCCACCGGTTGAATAGCAGGGATAGAGCTCAACATCTCTTCTTTGTTTTTTGCCAAATCGATGACTTCGTCCAATGATTCTGACTCTACCACCATCCGTTTTGACAACTGATCTAGTCGTTTATTGATATCAATAATCAATGATGAATACTCATTGCCTTCTAAATATTGATAGCGATTTACACCACCTACTCCACTCTTTCGTTCATTGGGATCAATGGGCTCTGCTTCGAAGATAGCACGATATACATTGTCATCTCGATATTCCATATCTGCCATGACAGCATCTAATCTATCCAGCCTGTCGGTCAATTCCTGATACTGACCCATAAGTTTTTCATTATCCTCACGGAGCATTTTTTCCTTCGGGGACTCGTAAAATGAATACACAATACCCAACAACAAAGCAGCAAAAAACAGTCCAGTGCCAAGGAATAATAATGCTTTTTTTATCCTATCTCTGGTTCCAAGTTCTACTTTCTCATAATTGAGCGTGTCGGGATTGTATTTAAACTTAATTTTTGACATTCTGTTTTTTCAGTGGTGACAAATATATAAATTATTCCCTTTCATATTTCACCACAATTATAACAGAATTAAGGTTTCTGTTGTAGATTGATTACATGGAATATTCAATAGATTTAATTACTCCACCACCATCTTCTCCCACCCTACAATTTCTTGCGTTTCATTCAATATTTGAAGCATATACAAACCTGAGGATATGTTGCTCAATTCCAAAATAATCTCTTCCGCCATGCCCGATATATTTTTTTCTAATACTAACTGACCGTTTGAACTATACAATACCATCTTAAAGTAACCTTCCTTCAAGGATATATGTACTGTTTCACTCGCAGGATTGGGCCATAATTCAACAGGCTCATACCAATATCCTTCTTGCTCAGTGATACCAATTACCGGTTCGCACCCTCCCCATTCTACCTCGCCACAGGCATCAACCTTTAGAAGCCATGACTCTTTATTCTGAATACCATTGGATTGGGTTATCAGCACACCTGCCATGACATAACCTCCGTCTGATGTTTGCTCCAAATCAAATAATATATTCTCAGTGAAAAACGAAGGAGAGTAATAATCATAATTATAACTCCACTCAATATTAGCCAGTGAATCCATTTTAATTAACGTAAGGGATCTAGCTATACTACTAGGATCAAGTCCTAATGGAATCTCTGCCAATGTCATGACCATGCCGCCATCTGATGCCTCTATTATTTTATAAAACCCCCCCATCTGCTTCTCATGGTTTTCAAAAAAAACTTGCTCCCATTCATAATATGGCTCATCCCCTTGATAATTCAACTTTGCTACAGTAGTCTTTTTCCATGACAACGCCCAACCTGTAGGATCGTAATACAATTCATAGGGTGTAGAATAACCTACTATCAATTCTCCATTTTCTTTCAGCAGCATAGAAGGCCATCCATTGCCTCTTCCTATCACCGGGTCATCATCCAAAAGGAACTCCCATATCACATTGCCCTCAAAGTCCGTCTTCGTCATCATGGCCCTAAAGGGTGTAACATCACTATTATTATTCCATACCCGTTGAGTTCCAGCCAACAAATATCCATCGTCTATTTCCTCAACCTGGGTAATCCTATAACCATGGTATTCTTCCACTTCAGCAATTGTTTTTTCCCACAATACATTGCCGTCAAAATCCAACTCCATCAATATTGAACTCATTCCAAAAACATTGGATTGAGCAGTACTGCCTCCTATAACAATAGTACTGTCTCTAAGCTTCATAGCACCAAACTGCGTAGTCGAAACATCTGCTCCCACTTCATAGTATTTCGTCCAAACCGTATCCAAATTACTATTTAGTCGATACATTATGATCTTATTACCTATCTCTACAAATTGGACATTACCACACACTAAGTACTCCTCTTCATCGGGAATTTTACCGAAATTCTGATTAACCCCAAGAGTAAAAGTACCTGTATATGGGAGATCTACATTGCTCTCCAACAATAACTCACCTGACATATCATATCTTCTAAACAATAAAGGGGCAGTTGGATCACCCGAAGAACCATACGCTATTATCTCCTCAGAATCTACCACTACATTTGTATATCCTTCATTAACCACACCAGGTTCGCCTATCACATGTTCCCAATAAGTGTATTGTGCCGAGTATAATCTCGGCACAATACACATTAGTATT
>JAJRRH010000093.1 GCA_024279715.1 Bacteroidota bacterium | reverse complement strand
TGAATGCTTGAATGCGACAATGCTTGAAGGACAGGTGTTGATGCGGATTGAACTCTTGAATGACTAGGGAGAGTGTGGAAGAAAATAAAAATAGTAAAAATGAATATAAATTAAAAAAAAGTAAAATGAAAAAATCAATTTTAAGTATAGTAATGACTCTGATGATATTTGTATCGGGGTACGGACAAGATGAAAAACTCGTAGAGACCACTTTTGGCGTGCGAGGTAACTGCGGCATGTGCAAGGCTACCATCGAAAAGGCAGCATTGTCTGTAGATGGAGTGAACAGTGCAATATGGGACAAGGAAAACAAGAAGATAGACGTCTCTTTTGACCAAGAAAAAACCACAGAAGATGCGATTCATCAAGCCATAGCCAACTCTGGATATGACACAGATAAGCTGGCGTGCGATGAGAAAGCTTATGATGGACTGGCAGGCTGTTGCCAATACGATCATGACATGGAGATGGACCAAGGAGAAGATGGCGAATCAGATATGCAATACCAATGCCCAATGAAATGTGAAGGAGAAAAAACTTATAACAAAGTAGGTAGCTGTCCGATATGTAAAATGGACTTAAAAGAATTAAAAACCAATAAATAACAATAGAACAATGAATAAACTAATAACCTCAATTATACTATTATCGTCCACCTATCTGATGGGGCAAAATCCCTTGATGATTCCTGAGACGATTACTGGAACAGAAGTCAACTTGACTTTACAATATGGCACGCACCAATTCTTTGATGGTGATGCCACGAATACTATGGGAGCCAATGGAGATATCCTTGCGCCAACGTTAATATTAAACCAAGGGGACCTTGTCAACTTCAATGTGGATAATCAGCTGGATAACACGACTACCATTCACTGGCATGGATTACATGTAGCCCCTGAAAATGATGGCGGTCCGCATACCACAATCCCTGCTGGCACGACTTGGAGTCCTAGCTTTACTATCATGGACAAGGCTGCTACCTATTGGTATCATCCGCATTTGCACTCGTTTACCAACGAGCACGTCAGCAAAGGGATTGCAGGCATGATTATCGTCAAAGATGATGAAGAAGCTGCTTTGAATCTGCCTCGTGATTATGGCGTAGATGATTTCCCTTTGATTTTACAAACAAAGGACTTTAGCAGTGACAATCAAATTATCGTCATGTCCAACTCGGATGATGTACCTATGGTCAATGCAACCATAGACCCTGTGCTTGAAGTCCCTGCGCAAGTCGTTAGATATAGACTTCTAAACGGATCATCCCAACGGGCTTTTAATATAGGCTTGAGTAATGGACAGTCTTTTTATCAAATAGCATCAGACGGTGGATTGCTAGAAAATCCTTTTGAAACCACAAGACTATTACTAGCTCCGGCAGAGCGTGCAGAAATTTTAATTGACTTATCAGGGATGGAAGGTCAAACAATTTTTATCCAAAGTTTTGCTTCTGAATTGGATAATGGAATCTATGGTAGCTCAAGTCCGGGCATGATGTCCTTTATGACACTGGATGGTTATAATCCAAACCCACTCAATGGGTCAGATTTTGATTTACTACAATTGGATATAGTCGTACAAAACGACAACCCTGTGACAACTATTCCTACAAACTTAGTTACTCTTGCGGAATGGGATGAGTCGATGTCAGACATTACCCGATCGCTTACGTTCTCCGCCTCTCAAATGGGTCCTAATCAACTTAATGGCACTTTTCAAATCAACAATACCTCTTTTAATATGGATATAGTGAACATCACCGTCCCGTTCAACAATACAGAGATATGGCAGATTACGAATCAATCCGCTATATCACATCCTTTTCATATCCATGATATACAATTCAGGATTTTGACAAGAAACAATGTAGCGCCTCCGATCAATGAGAGAGGTAGAAAAGACGTAGTATTTGTACGCCCTGGAGAGACGGTGAAATTCATCGGAAAGTTTGAGCATTTCTCGAACAACGATGTCCCTTATATGTACCATTGCCATTTACTGACGCATGAAGATGATGGCATGATGGGGCAATTTATTGTGCAAGAACCTGTAGGTATTTATGAAAACGAACTGAGCGAAGCCCTCACTGTTTATCCTAATCCTAATAATGGAACTATTTACATTGATATTGACTTGGAAAATATAGATGTAACAAACATTAATATTTATGACGCAGTAGGCAGAAAAGTATTGATGGAGAACTACACTCTTTTTGATAAAAAAATTGAACTCAGCAACCTAAGTTCTGGTACCTATCTTCTAGAAATAATATCTAACGATCAACGAACAACAAAACAAATAATAATTCAATAATTAATAATCAAATACAATGAAAAAGCAAATAATAACAATCGGAACATTTATGATGCTTGCAATGGCAAGTGTATCCCTATCAAGCTGTGGCGGAGAATCTGCCAAAACAGAATCACACGAACATACGGCAGAATATCAATGTCCGATGGACTGTGAAAAAGGAAAAACGTATGACCAAGAAGGTGAATGCCCTGTATGTCACATGGCTTTGAAGGAAGTGGAACATGCGCATTAATCATATTAATCATGGGGCTTTTCGTGAATTGCCCCATGATTTTTTTTTTGCTGAACAATTCAGATTTAAACTAACACATGCAAGATTGTTGCAATACTGACGACTCGCCAAATAGAGTTAAAGTTAAGAAATGGTTTAATTGGATAATTCTACTAATTATTCTAGGCCTTACTTCCGTTGCAGTAATTCAACATTTAATTAAAATATCAAAATAATAAACCTAAATAATTTAATTTCTAAAAATAAAACGATGAAAAAAGTAATAATAACGACCCTAATGTCATTCCTTATCGCATTGACAATAAATGCACAATCAAGTGAAAAAACAAGACCCCTAAAAAAGATTATGACGGTTGAATTCACAGTAGATGGCGTATGTGACATGTGTGAAAAACGAATAGAAAAAGCAGCCCTAGTAAAAGGAGTGAAACTTGCAGAATGGAACAAAGAGACTCGAATAATTAAAGTTATCTTTAGCACCAAAAAGACGAATCAAGAGACCATTGAAAAAGCTATTGCTGCGGTTGGCTATGATACGGAGAATTTTAAGGCTGATGATGAAGATTATAACAACCTACCCGACTGTTGCTCCTATAGAGGTGATCTAGAAACGCACTAAAAAAAATAAATGAAATTTATAATTAGTATATTAGTTATTTGGTTTTTGATTCCATTCACCGCTTTATCTCAATCGGAAAAAGTAACAGGGGTGGTCTTTGAAAAACTCGAAAATGGTACTGCTTCACCTCTGATTGCAGTAAATGTTTATTGGATGAACACCAATATCGTATCTGTCACAGATGCCAACGGGCGATTTGAGATAGAAAAATCAACTGCTTCCGAAACCTTGATTTTTAGTGCTTACTCTTTTGAGAATGATACAATATATTCTGGTTTTGAAAAAGAGATTATCATTACTTTACAATCATCAAGCACGCTGGAAGAAGTTGTCATTGTGCAAGAAAGAGATGCTACTGCCACTTCATTCATAAACCCATTAAGAGTCGATAACATCAATGAAAAAGAGCTACAGAAAGCGGCCTGCTGTTCGTTATCAGAGAGTTTTGAAACGAACCCTACCATCGATGTTTCATTTACTGATGCCGTGACGGGTACTCGACAGATACAAATGCTTGGACTCTCTGGCCCCAATATTCAAATCACCCGTGAGTCGATGCCTGCTGCGAGAGGATTCAATGCCATTTATGGATTAGAATTGATTCCTGGCACCTGGATCGAGAGCTTACAATTAAATAAAGGCACAGGGTCTGTGGTCAATGGATTTGAAAGTATCGCTGGTCAGATCAATGTAGAAATACGTAAGCCCGAGGATACCGATAAGTTTTATTTAAACCTCTTTGGCAATGAAGGAGGAAGATATGAGGCGAACATGCATCTTGCAAAGAAGCTCAACCGCAAATGGTCTACGGGTGTGCTCTTGCATACAAGGTATAATCAAACCGCTAATGATCGCAACAAGGATGGCTTTATGGATATGCCAATAGGTAATCATTTTTTTGCGCTTAACCGATGGAAGTATTCTGGAGACAATGGGATCAGATGGCAATTAGGGGTGAAATATAGTGCGATGAATCAGCAAGGAGGACAGATTGATTTTGACCCTAAAAATGATGAAGGTTCGACTACTAAATGGGGCATGGTAAATCAGGTAAATCGAATTGAAGCATGGTCAAAATTAGGTAAAGTATTTGAAGATCTTCCATGGAAATCTATGGGCATTCAGGTGGCAGCTGTGCAACACACTCAGGATAGCTATTTTGGCTTGAGAAATTATGATGCAAGTCAAAATTCGCTGTATGCCAATGCCATTTATCAAAGTGTATTGAGCAATACCAATCATAAATTCAAAACAGGACTAAGTCTTTTTTATGACGAATATAAGGAGCTGTTGGATGATGATGTAATGGACAGAACTGAAACCATTCCGGGGGCATTTTTTGAATACACGTACAACTATCATAATAAATTTAATATCGTATCTGGTATCCGATTGGACCACCACAATCTTTTTGGTAAATTCTTAACCCCTAGATTACACCTTCGATACGCACTAACAGAGAAAGATATACTCAGAACTTTTATCGGTCGTGGACAACGAACTGCCAATATCATTTCAGAGAACATGGGAGTGCTAGCTACTTCGCGTCAGATCATCATCCATAGTGAGGATTCTTTTAAACCCTACGGACTCAACCCCGAAGTGGCATGGAATTATGGGGTAAGCTATTCTAAAGGATTCAAAATCTCAGAAAGGAAGGCCACTTTGAACATAGAAGCGTATCGCACCGATTTTGAAAATCAAATCGTATATGACTTGGATGTCAACACGCAAGAAGCACATTTTTATAATCTTGACGGACAGTCGTATTCCAATAGCGCAAGTGTCCAATTGGATTATAAACTTAGTTCAAATATCGATGTGAGAATGGCGTATCGATGGAATGATGTGAAGACCACTTATAACGGACAATTACTGGATAAAATTTTCGTTTCAAAGAACAGAGCCTTCTTAAACATTGGCTATGAAACAGACTCCGATTGGAAGATTGATTACACCATCAATTGGCAAGACAAAAAGCGTGTACCAAGCACAATTACCAATCCAGGAAGCTACCAAAGAGAAGTCATCTCTCCTGATTTCATCAATATGAATGCACAAATCAGCAAGAAGTGGAAACATAATTTTGAATTGTATTTGGGGGTAGAAAACTTACTAAATTACCAACAAAAAGATCCTATCATTGCTAGCGATAGTCCGTTTAGTGAACACTTTGATAGTTCGTTGGTATGGGGGCCAATCTTCGGAAGAAACACTTATGCTGGATTACGGTACAGGATTCGGTAGAGAGGGGGGGGTATGAAGAAATTGTTCTTGTGAATTTAATGAGAGGTAAGGCTTGCAATTCTACCCTAGTATGCGGTCGATCGACAAAGCGACGCTTTGAATGCTCAATAAACTTCAAGTTATCTTTCATTTATAATTCTTCAAACTCTACTCGAGAACTATCATTTTTTCTTAATACAAAAGTGTCAATAGTTTATTACTAGCTTACGAAAAAGCAACACATAAAGAGAATACATTTGCGCATACTTACTAGAAAATAAAATTATTTTGAAAAGAATTGCAGTACTTGCAGGAGGGTATTCTGGCGAGATAGAAGTTTCGATGAAGAGTGCGATAACTGTTTTTGAACATCTTAAGAAAGGGGAATTCAATCCCTATCTTGTGATAATCACAAAAGACAGATGGTATGTGGAGCATGATGGACAGGAGATCAACATCAACCATACCGATTTTAGTTTTATGCTGGACGACGAAAAGATAAATTTTGATTTTGCCTATATCATTATCCACGGTACGCCCGGTGAAGATGGAAAACTACAAGGCTACTTCGACATGCTACAACTGCCCTATTCGACAGGAAGTGTATGGAATACTGCGTTAACTTTCAACAAGATTTCAACCAAACAAGCCTTGGATGAAATGGGTTATTACACAGCTAACTATGTTCATTTTCTCAAAGATTATGAATATGATAAAGAATCCATAATCAATAAACTTGGACTTCCGCTTTTTGTAAAGCCTGCAGAATCTGGATCAAGCCTAGGAATCAGCAAAGCCAAGAGCACAGAAGACCTTGAAAACGCCATACACGAGGCGCTAAAATACCATCATCAAGTGCTGATTGAAGAATTCATTCCAGGGCGAGAAATAACTTGTGGTGTTTGGAGAAATAACGGCAATATTGAAGCATTACCCATCACTGAGGTGATTACGCAAAAAGATTTTTTCGACTATTCCGCCAAGTATGAATTAGACCAAACAGTAGAGATAACCCCTGCTGACATACCAGAGGAAGACTACAAAAAATGTCAAGAAATCACTATCGAAATCTATCGTGATTTAGATTGCGACGGCATCGTAAGAATAGACTATATACTTTCTGAAAAAGGACTGATGGTGATAGAAATAAATACCGTTCCTGGCATGACCAGTACAAGTTTTATACCTCAACAAGCAGAAGAAGCAAAAATCAATCTGACACATTTTTTTGAATCAAGCATTACAAACAAACTAAAATAATATGACTTTAATAAAATCAATATCAGGAATACGAGGAACAATAGGCGGAAAAGTAGGCGAAGGATTAAGCCCCTTGGATGTTGTGAAATTTGCTGCTGCCTATGGCACTTGGATTATTGAAAGAAATAAAGATCAGAAGATCAAAATAGTAGTTGGACGAGATGCTAGAATTTCTGGACCTATGGTGGAATCTTTAGTGATAGCAACCCTTCAAGGACTAGGCATCGACGTTTTGAATCTCGGATTCAGCACCACTCCTACCGTGGAGATAGCAGTACCAATAGAAAAAGCTCATGGTGGCATTATCCTTACAGCAAGTCACAACCCAAAACAATGGAATGCCTTGAAACTTTTGAATGAAAAAGGAGAATTCATCTCTGGTGCTGAAGGCGAAACACTTTTGCAAATCGCCAAAGAAGAACGATTTAACTTTGCCGAAGTGGATGACTTGGGAAGTATTTCTACAGATGACACGTATATGGACAAGCATATTGATCATGTCTTGAATCTAGAAGGTGTAGATAGAAATATTATCGCAGCTGCCAATTTTAAAGTAGCCTGCGACTGTGTCAATTCAACCGGAGGCATTGTGATTCCAAAATTATTACGCGCCTTAGGAGTACATGAAGTAGAAGAATTATATTGCGAACCTAATGGACAATTTCCTCACAATCCAGAACCGTTGGCTGAAAATCTTACTGCTATATCAGAGAAGGTAGTATCGACAGGTGCTCACCTTGGCGTAGTCGTAGATCCTGATGTTGATAGACTTGCCATGGTATGCGAAGATGGATCTATGTTTGGTGAAGAATATACTCTCGTGGCGGTAGCAGACCACGTAATGTCCTACAAAAAAGGAACAAGCGTATCCAATCTTTCATCGACAAGAGCATTGCGAGATGTGACAGTAAAACATGGAGGAGAATATTTTGCTTCTTCCGTGGGCGAAGTCAATGTAGTGACATTAATGAAAGAAAAGAATGCCGTGATTGGTGGAGAAGGCAATGGCGGTGTGATCTATCCTGAGTCGCATTATGGAAGAGATGCATTAGTAGGCATTGGATTATTTTTGACCCTATTGGCAAAAAAGAAATGCTCAATGACAGCACTGAAAGCATCTTATCCAACATATTATATGTCTAAAAACAAGATCCAACTTACTCCAACCATCAATGTAGATGAAATTCTTAAAGCCATGGCTGAAAAATATAGTCACGAGCAAGTAAGCACCATTGATGGCGTGAAAATAGACTTTGCAAATGAATGGGTGCATTTAAGAAAATCAAATACCGAACCTATCATTAGGGTCTATTCTGAAAGTGGCAGCCAAGAAGGAGCAGATGCTATTGCCAAAAGGATTATGGCGGAGATTGGAGAGATTGTGTAGGATAAAAAAAGAAGCCTTCCGATAAAGGAAAGCTTCTTACCACAGGATTTTTAAATACTGTTTTTTGTAAAACTATTTAATCTTCACTGCTCTTTTCACTTGCATTTCTCCATTGACATGCAGCGAATAGAAGTATGTACCAGCCGGCAGGTCTGAAGTATTCCATTGCACACTGTGCATTCCTTTGGTACTGGATTCTTCTACCAATGTAGTCACTAATCTTCCTGACATATCTTGTACGATGATTTTGGCTTGTGCATCCTCTGCCATTTTCCAAGATATATTGGTATAGTCATCAAATGGGTTTGGCGTATTTTGGAATAGTTCGTAGCTATCGCCTTGCGTAGTTAAATTATTCTCTTGGGCTGCGCTTTTACTTTCGCAACACTGCCCCAAAAGATTCCATAGTTCATCTATTTGTGCTTGCATCTGCTCCATGTTGTTCCACATATCTTGTTGAGACACTTCTGAATTTTCCCATAATTCACCTTGACCATTCCATAGTTCTTCCTGTCCTTGCCACAGTTCGTCTTGATTATTCCATATATCATCCTGGGCTGCCCATACCTCTTCTAGCTCGTCTTGTAACTGTGCTATCTCTTCGTCTTTCTCGTCGATGATTTGTTGTTGTTCTTTGGTGGCCTGGATTAGGATGGGGATGAGTTCGGTGTAGTTGACTCCTTTGAATTCTATTGCATCCGCACATTTTATACCTAAAGAATCATATTGCTCAGGGAATATAACATCAGATACTAGCATTGGCATCACTTCTTCTAATTCTTGCGCAATAAGTCCGCAATGCTGTCCTTCATCTAAGTGCATATACGGATACTCTTCACACTTAAAATTATACAATTTAGGATTCAGCGAATTAATTATTTCCATAGCGTTAATCATTTCAACAATATCCTCCTTAAACATTTCATCAGAGACAGATATAGAGCTTCCATTAGTCACTACCGAGCCAGCAAAATAGCCAGCAAAATTGGATGTATTTGACCCAAAAGCTTCTCCATATACTCCAATATTTACAGCATTTAAGCCCCATCCATTTTGAACATCTGAATAGGCTACACCATGAACGCCAAAATTTTGATTGTTGCCATTTCTTCCTTCAAAATGCCCCCCTAAATTAAACCTTGCTAATGGACTTTGGGCTTCTCCATTAAATGCATATATTCCTTGATTCGAATCATCTGGATACTTATTCATTATTGAAGCTACGCCAATGAAAATATCTGAATTAATGGCCCCAGAATTATCATCATAAACAGTTAATTTAGCGTCCTTGGCGTATTGCAATCCAATTCCCACTTTATATAGACCTGACCTTGTACATTGACCTTCAGGGAAATCAAATAACTCTGTAGCTGCTACTATCATTGATGTATTGTCATTTATCGCCCAATCGCAATCATTTAGACCGCTAGGCGACGAGTATTTCAATACAAAATCACCACTATCAGGACTCAAGCTATCTGCAAACATGCCAGTGATAATAAAGTCAGGCATGGAATCCAATTGCATTCTTCGGATGCGTACTTCACCATCTACGTCAAGGCGGTGGGTGGGTTGTTGGTCTAGGCCTTGGCCTGCACTTTGTCCACTACCCCATGAATCTGCTGAAAAATTACCTATACCGACATTACCATTGGGCGAAAAACGTGCTACCTCAAGACCGCCATTTGTGTTCTGCGGATTTTGAGGGGTATCACTCAGCCCTGCGGTAAACTTAAATACTAGGTTGTCTGGTGATGGAAAATTCTGATTATCTGACCATGAAATCACGGCTTCCGAATCATCATAACCCCCTCGGGCACGCATACCAACAAACATAAGGTCTCTATTGGTTGTAAAGGTAAGCCCATATTTCATCCATGGCCGAAAACCATTTTGCTGAGGCAGACTAGTACCATTATCTCCATTGAGATGCAAGAGCGAGAAAGCACCCATATTAAAGAAATTTGTCGTGGCACTTATGCCTAAGAACCCATTTCTACTATAAGGCGTTTGAAATCCTGGAAATAAAAGCGTACTGGACTTGGTGAGCTCCATTCGTACTATATTATTTGTTCTGAACTGGAGGGGTATGTCGCTGTCGTTCCAGCCTAGGTAGTGGGTGTTGGTTGTTCCTGTTAAAGGAACATTATGTCCAACATTGCCTAGCCCATTAATTGATGATTGAGAAAATACAGCACTTGCAATTAATGCAAATACCAATGTAATTGTATATTTAATTGTTTTCATGATAATATGAATTAATACTTCATCTTATCAACTGAACATATCCTTTTTTATAATCAATACTACCATCTATTCTTTCTAGTTCCAAGGTATAATAATACACCCCATTGCTTAGGTCAGTTCCATTCCATTTAAAATCTAGAGAAATTGATGTGAAAACCTGAATACCCCACCTATTATAAACATGCACATCCACACCTGTATAACCATTAGTAATAATCTCAAAATAATCGTTGTCATTATCATTGTTTGGAGTAAATATATTTGGAACTTCTAATAAGTAATTTACTGATTCTAAAACTACAGAAACATCATCAATGTAATAATATGCGTTTCTTTGGGTAACAGTATCAGGAAAGCAATCGATTTCTATTTCACTATCGTGTTTAAAACATCCAATAGTGAGATAAATCTCACCGCCATTTGCAGTAAATTCACCACCTATTTCCGTCCAACTAATGGAATCAGTAAGTATCTCTGTTGAGTATATTTGAGATGGATAATCAAATAATTCAAACGGTACATCACTGTCAATTTGCTCAGAAGATAAATAAACCCCAATTCCACTTGTAAAGCAAGTCGCATAATTATCAGCAACACTCACAAAAAATGACACAGCATATATAGCATCTTTAACCAGAGGCTCAATCAATTCTATTTGAATATATTCTCTACTATCTACAAACCAACCAGTATCCCCCATAAAATATAAATCTTCATAAGGAATCAAACCAGCATAACCAACACCTGTCCTTGCATCTTGCCAGCCAGCAAAATTTGACGGTACACCTACACCGTCAACTGTGCAAGAATTATAAATATCACTAGTACCTAATCCAACATTATACCAACCAGTTATCCCATTCTCAAACCAATCATTCATCTCTTCACAACTTTCTAGTTCAAAACTAGGATTAGGCACAAGGTTAACTTGGGCGCAAACATCTAGCTTACACAAGAATGTTAGAAATAACGTAACTATTAAAAAAGATTTGTTCAATTAATAAAATAAATTTTTGTTTTATTTTAATTTTTACCCCTTTCAAGCAAGGAG
>JAJRRH010000092.1 GCA_024279715.1 Bacteroidota bacterium | reverse complement strand
TGTAACAGGTGTCCTTCACATGGGACACATGCTAAACAATAGCATTCAAGATATTCTTATCCGTAGGGCTAGAATGCAGGGCTACAATGCTTGTTGGGTACCCGGCACAGACCACGCTTCTATAGCTACAGAATCCAAAGTAGTGCAAAAGCTAAGAAAAAAAGGGATAAAAAAATCAGACCTTACCAGAGAAGAGTTTTTATCCCATGCCTGGGATTGGAAAGAAGAGCATGGCAACCTCATCCTTAATCAATTAAAGAAACTAGGTGCGAGCTGTGATTGGGAACGAACTCGCTTCACCATGGATGAAAAATACTCGGAAAGTGTTGTAGACACATTCATTGAGTTATTTCAAAAAGGGCTTATCTATCGAGGTCAACGGATGATTAATTGGGATCCATCGGCTAAAACAGCTTTGAGTGATGAAGAAGTAATTCACAAAGAGGTAGATTCTAAGCTTTATCATATAAGATATCAGATAAGTGGCACCGATGAATGGCTCACAATAGCAACTACTAGACCGGAAACGATACTGGGAGACTCCGCTATCTGCATTCACCCAGATGACGACAGACACAAGGCGCTTCATGGCAAAAAAGCAATCGTTCCACTGATCGGAAGAGAGATTCCTATCATCCTAGATGAATATGTCGATCAAGAATTCGGGACTGGATGTCTTAAAGTCACGCCAGCTCATGATATTAATGACTATGAGCTTGGCACAAAACACAATTTAGAAATAATAGACATTCTAAACGCCGATGGCACACTGAATGAAGCTGCTCAATTGTATGTTGGAAAAGATAGATTCGTCGTACGTGATGAGATAGCAGCGGAACTGAAAGAAAAGGGGTTTCTTCTAAAAACTGAAAACCACAAAAACAAAGTTGGTTTTTCGGAAAGAACAGACGTGCCGGTCGAACCTAGGTTATCATTACAGTGGTGGGTAAAGATGGAGTCACTCGCCAAACCCGCGTTAGAAGTCGTAATGGATGGAGAAATAAACATCTATCCAAAAAAATACATCAACACTTATAGGCACTGGATGGAGAATATCCGAGATTGGTGCATCAGTAGACAACTGTGGTGGGGTCATCAAATACCAGCTTACTTCTATGGTGAAGAAGAAAATGAATATGTCGTTGCAAAATCTAAAGATGAGGCTCTAGAATTGGCACGATCAAAAGCCAACAACGCCAATCTTCAATTGGATGATCTAAAACAAGATGAAGACGTTATGGACACTTGGTTTTCCTCATGGTTGTGGCCGATTTCGGTTTTTGATGGATTCTATAGTCAAGAGGAAGTAGACTACTACTACCCCACCAAGGATCTTGTCACTGGGCCCGACATCATATTCTTCTGGGTGGCAAGAATGATTATGGCAGGGAAGTATTTCAGGAATGAAATACCGTTTAAGAATGTGTATTTCACAGGCATTGTTAGAGACAAACAAGGGCGTAAGATGAGCAAATCGCTTGGGAACTCTCCCGACCCTATCGAACTAATGAATGAATATGGTGCTGATGGGGTACGAGTAGGACTATTACTGACTGCTCCTGCCGGAAATGACATTCCCTTTGACCCGAAACTATGTGAACAGGGTAGGAATTTTTCCAATAAAATATGGAATTCATTCCGATTAATTCAGGGATGGGAAGTTGCTGATATAGTACAACCTAATTCATCAAAAATAGCAATCCAATGGATAAAATCAACCCTAGCTAAGGCTATCAAAGATATAGACACTAGTTTTGAACGTTATAGACTTTCAGAAGCCTTGATGAGTACCTATAAACTCATCAAGGATGACTTCAGCTCGTGGTACCTGGAAATGATAAAACCAGGATTTGGAGAACCTATTGACAGTACAACTTATGAAGAAACTCTTTGTATCCTAGAAGATTTACTTAGAATTCTTCACCCCTTCATGCCATTCATATCTGAAGAGATTTGGCAGCATGCACGTGAAAGAGAAGAGAAAGAAGCGTTAACAATCAGTCGCTGGCCTAAATCGTCAGAAATAGACAATAGCGTACTAGAAGAATTTGAATTCGCGTCTGAAATCATCACTGGTGTTCGAAAAATAAGGAAGGAGAATAACATTGCGAACCATGTTCGTCTAAACCTTATTGCTACGGACAGCAATAAGAAATTAAGTGCAGATTTCCACGAACTTATCATCCATCTTTGCAAGCTAGATATCTTTGAGTACACTAATGAAAAAGTAGAAAATGCTAATTCCTTTCTAGTAGATTCAAATGAATATTTCATTCCTTTTGGAGACACAATTGATGTAGAACAAGAGATTGCGAAAATGACGAAAGAGCTTCAATACCAAGAAGGATTCGTAAAGTCTATTGACAAGAAATTATCAAACGCTCGATTTGTGGATAATGCACCAGAATCAGTGGTCAATCTAGAACGCAAGAAGAAAGAGGATGCCTTGTCCAAAATAAGCCTCCTAAAAGAAAAACTTGCTTCTCTTGAATAATCATGGACAAGCTTGAAAAAGACAAACTAGCGAAGCTAATAAAGGAAAATATCGCCAAATTAGAAAAAGAGATTGATGTTCTGAAAGAACTTACCAAACCGATTCCACCTGAAAATGCTATCGGTAGAGTAAGTAGAATGGATGCTATCAATAACAAAAGTGTAAATGAAGCCGCTCTGAGAACCTCTGAAGATAAGCTTCGAAAACTATATAGAGCGAAAGAAAGACTCAAAGAAGACAGTTATGGACTATGCTGCAAATGCGGTATTAATATTAATCCAATGCGATTAATTCTTCTTCCCGAGAGTAATTTTTGTATCCGCTGCGCTTAAATCCGTATTACTCAGTAGAAAAGCTATTACGGATAGGTAAAAAAATGCCCGCCAGCGTTCGCTAGTAGGCATTCAATTTTTAGTGTTTAATATTAGTTTAAAATCATTTCAATCTTTGACAGATGTTTTGATTCTCTTACACTTAAGGCTCGACTATACCCTAGTATACTATTTAATGTCGATTCTTTCGGGGTCATCATTATCTCCTCTATTGGACACATCAGACTCTTATCAAACGTAGTATTAGTGTCGTTAATTAATGAATTGTAATCGTTAAAAGTAAAAATTGCCATAGGCTCTATAAATTTATGTGTTGTTCAAAACTTAAAACGAGAGATAACACTTGATATTGTATTATCCATACATTTTTTCAGATTTATCAGTCTCCATACGAACTCACAAACAAAAAATCCCATTCCGAAAAACGGAACGGGATAACCTTACTACTAACCAAACTAAACAACTTAGCTTATGCTATAACAACGTATAGCCTGGTCTAATATTTTGTTAAGACAATATTATTTTCTTCAATCAGTCTTCTCATATTGATCAAAGCGTATCGCATACGCCCAAGTGCCGTATTAATACTAATATTTTTCATCTCAGCAATATCTTTAAAACTCATTCCTTTGAAAATTCTCAATTGAATAATTTCTTGTTGATCATTTGCTAAGTGCACGATTAAATCCTTTACATCTGAATGTATCTGCTCTTCGATCATCACATCTTGCACACTATCTAGTCCGTCATCTATACTACGAAATGGATCGTAATCATCAGTTGTTCTAACTTTGTACATTTTGTTCGCTTTACGAAAATAATCAATCACGAGGTTGTGTGCAATACGCAACACCCAAGGCAAAAACTTACCTTCTTCTTTATACTTTCCAGCTTTCATCGTATTTATCACTTTGATAAATACATCTTGAAATAAATCGTTAGCCAAGTCTTCATCTTTGACTTTGAAAAATATATGAGAAAATACTCGGGATTTGTGTCTCTTTAGGAGAACTTCGAATGCCGCTTCGCGACCTTTTATATACTGAGTCACTAACTCAGCGTCTGACATACCAGATAATAGCATAATAGTAGTACTTAAAGGGTTAATAAAAAAATTATCTTAAAGTAAAACTGTCTCTATACGCTATCTATTTAATTTGGTTAATCGTGATTAGGATACTGTATTAACGCTGGATATATTTTATTATTGTATCTCCAACAAAAATCTTTCTACAAAAGTAGTAAAATTCTAATAAACAGTCAAAAATATTAATACTTTTGTTCCTGACCTTCACTATTTCTTGCAGCAATAACAATGCCAAAGACTATAAAACAAATAACCAAACACAAAGAAATCTTCATTAAAGGGGCTCGTGTTCATAATTTAAAGAACATTGATGTGAGAATACCCCGAAATAAACTGACTGTGATCACTGGGGTGTCAGGGTCTGGAAAATCATCTCTTGCCTTTGACACACTATATGCTGAAGGTCAAAGGAGATATGTAGAAAGCCTTTCTTCATACGCCAGACAGTTCTTAGGTAAAATCAACAAACCTGACGTAGATAAGATTGATGGTATATCTCCAGCCATAGCGATTGAACAAAAAGTGATTTCTCGAAACTCGAGATCAACGGTGGGTACTACCACTGAAATATACGATTATCTAAAAATTCTATATAGCCGTATCGGAAAAACTATCTCTCCAATTTCAGGCAATATTGTCACTCAACATAAAACTTCAGATGCTGTTGATTATATCAAAACACTTCCTACTGAAACTCGAATAATCATTCTTGCGCCATTTGAAAGAAGAAGCAAGGATCTATCGTTGGACCTAAACCTTATCAAACAACTTGGATACCTACGAATCTACTCTGAGGGGGAAACACTTCGTGTAGATTCGGATATTGACCCCAAAGACATAAAAGATATTAAAATAGTAGTCGACCGAATTACTGCTGACCCATCTGAAGAGAATTTGAGTAGAATTGGAGACTCTATTGAAACAGCATTCATTGAAGGAAAGGGCTATATTTCATTGATTCATGACGAGACCACGACTAATTTCTCCAACCAATTTGAACTGGACGGGATGCGATTTGAAGTGCCTAGCATTCATTTTTTCACCTTTAATAATCCTGTAGGAGCGTGTACTAATTGTGAAGGATTTGGTAGTGTTATAGACATAGATCCGACTCTTGTCATTCCTGACAAGACCAAATCTGTTTACGAAGATGCTATCGCATGTTGGCGCGGTGATAAGATGTCTCTATGGAAAAATAAATTGATTAAAAATGCTGCAACATTTGACTTTCCAATCCACAAACCAATAAAAGATCTTACCAACAAACAATTTCAATTATTGTGGACTGGCAACAAATACTTCAAAGGGATAGACGCCTTTTTCAAACATGTAGAATCCAAATCTTATAAAATACAGTATAGAGTACTCTTGAGTAGATACAGGGGTAAAACCAAATGTAAAGAATGTAATGGAGCACGCTTGAGAAAAGACGCGCAGTACGTTAAAGTTGGTGACAAATCTATCACTGAAGTGTCCTCTATGTCTATTGAATCTGCAGCAATATTTTTTGACGAATTAAGTCTCAGTAAATTTGATAGTGCTGTTGCTAACAGAATTCTCGTAGAAATAAAAAACAGACTTCAATATCTGTTGGATGTAGGATTAGGATATTTGACGCTAAATAGGATGTCTAATACATTATCAGGTGGCGAGTCGCAACGTATCAATCTAGCTACATCTGTTGGGAGCTCTCTAGTAGGATCGACATATATTTTGGATGAACCGAGTATAGGGCTTCATCCAAAGGACACTATCCGACTAATAAAAGTATTAACGGCACTTCGTGACTTAGGTAATACCGTCGTCGTAGTTGAGCATGACGAAGAGATCATGATGTCAGCAGATCATATTATTGACATAGGTCCCATGGCGGGACAACATGGCGGTGAGTTAGTGTTTTCGGGTAATCATAAAGAATTATTGAATGCAAAAAACAGTTTAACGGCTGACTATCTTACAAAGAAAAAAGTCATTGAAGTACCTAATAAGAGACGACCTTGGAAAGAGTATATAGAAATAAAAGGAGCTAGAGAAAACAACCTACAAGACATTACAGTAAAAATTCCCTTAAATGTCATTACAGCAATCACAGGCGTCAGTGGCTCAGGTAAGACCACTCTAGTGAAAACCATCTTGTATCCCGCTTTAAATGCTCATTTGGGTGGCATTATTTCTGCTCAGAATAGAATGTCTGGAGAATTTGACGCAATCAAAGGTAGCATGAATAGACTGAATGCCGTAGAAATGGTTTCACAAAATCCTATCGGAAAATCATCACGTTCCAATCCTGTCACTTACATCAAAGCCTATGATGAAATCAGAAAACTGTTTTCAAAACAACAAGAATCTATCATCAATGGATACAAGCCTGCTCATTTTTCTTTCAATGTCAAAGGAGGTCGGTGTGAACAATGTGAAGGAGATGGTAAAATAAAAGTGTCTATGCAGTTCATGGCAGATATTTCATTGGTGTGTGACGAATGTGAAGGTAAAAAATTCAAGGATGAAATTCTCCGTGTTCGATATCAAGACAAGAACATTTATGAGGTTCTTGAGATGACCATTGATGAAGCTATTGACTTCTTTGAGGCGGATAAGAGAAACAAATCAGCCCTTATTGTGAACAAATTGAAAACTCTACAAGAAGTAGGCATGGGTTATGTTAAGCTTGGCCAATCATCAAGCACTTTGAGTGGTGGTGAAGCACAGCGAATTAAACTAGCATTCTTCCTAAGCAAAAGGGAGACCCGTGATAAGACGCTTTTTATTTTTGATGAGCCGACTACGGGATTACATTTTAATGATGTAAAAAAACTTATTGCGGCTATGAACTCCTTGGTTGAACGTGGGCATTCTGTCATCGTAATAGAGCACAATATGGATTTGGTTAAAATCAGCGATTGGGTAATTGATCTAGGCCCAGGTGGTGGAGAACATGGTGGAAGAGTAGTTTTTGAAGGAACGCCGGAAGACTTATCAAAATCAAAAACTGCGACAGGTGCATTTATGTTTGGAAAGTGTTAGTTGGATTATTAATACTTCTTCTTTTTAATGGGCGACTAACCTCTGCTCAACAACAAAAACCAAAGAAACGGAATAAGTATCACTCCTATTCCTACGCCAACAAGAATTTGCTTCAAATCCTTATCCTTACTTCGGAATCCTCCAAAGATAAAAACCAATCCACCCAATACAATTAAAATAATTACACTGAGGCTACCGTCAAAGTCAATCATCTATTTATTCCCGCCTAAATCGGTTATTATAAACTCTGTTCTTCGATTCTCCTGATGCTTCTCCTCACTACATTCCGTGTCATTATCACATTCATTGACTAACTGAGATTCTCCAAATCCTTTGTAAGATATTCGGGAAGCTTTGATTCCCTTTCGAATTAAGAATTTCCTTGCTGCCTTTGCTCGATTCACAGACAACCGCATATTATAACCTTCCACCGCACGGGAGTCAGTGTGAGAATTGAGTTCAATAGTCATCTTTGGATTATCCACTAACAATTTATAAATTTTTTCTAATTCAAATGCCGCATCCGGTCTAATTCGATAATCATCTAAGTCATAGAAGATATTAGGAATTTCAAAAAGTCCATCATTATCCAAAGTGTAAGCCGCATTAGGATCTGTCACCAAGGCTTTTCTCATATTCAGTGTAATCTCCTCTTCTTCGTCTAGATACTGCTGCATTGTGGACCTTTCGTAACTTTCCAAGAGATATCCATCCTTTGTGGACTCTATTCGATAATTTTTCTCAGCGGCAAGATCCATAGTAAATTTACCATCAGCTCCTGTGACTAGTTCTTCAATCACTTCACCAGTATCTTTATCAATTAGCTTTACGACAGCGCCTTCGAGTGGTTTACCCGTTTCAGCATCGACCACTAGTCCATTGATTGTTACCACACCCTCGTACTTCTCTACGACAGTAAATATTTGATCTATTCCATTTCGTTTTGAAGAAAAGAAACCCACGGAATCTTCACCAGCTGGTAGATATCCAAAATCATCTAATACTGTATTGATTGGATAGTTTAGATTTTTTGGTGCTTCCCACACTCCTTTCGAACCAGAGGAACTAAATATATCCAAACCACCAAGGGAAGGATGTCCATCCGATGAAAAATAAAGTAAGGTGTCAGACTCATAATAAGGAAAACTTTCATTTCCTTTAGTGTTAATCTTATCTCCTAAGTTGATAGGTTTTGTCCATTCTCCATCGACAAATTTTGATTTATACAAATCCGTTCCTCCATATCCGTCCGGCATGTCGGATGCGAAATATAAAAGTTTCCCATCAGACGACAAACTAGGATGCATGCAGGTGTAATTAATACTATTAAAAGGAAGTTCCTCTATATTCACCCAACCTGTATCGACAAATTCTGTTGAATATAAAAATAAGTTATTGTAGTTATTTTCATCTTTTCCTTTTGTTTTTTCATCGATACTATAGCTTCTTGTAAAAATTGCGAACTTCTCATCTTTATCAAAACTTATGGGTCCATCATGAAATTTCTTATTCACTTCTCCTTCTAGCAATGTTGGTTCTGACCAATTATCCCCTTCTCTAGTGACATAGTTAATGTCGTAGTAGGAGTTTCCGGTCCATGGATTTTGATTGTTATTTGCGGTTTGTTCACTTGTAAAAGCAATTCCATCTTTATATTTAACTGGGCTAAACATGGAGATCGTGTTAAACATTGGCAAGACTTCAATATCATATTTTGCGGTATCATCAACCAACAGCGATATGTATTGACATGACTGACGCAAAGATCGGGCGAGATCATCCTCGGGCTGAAGTTTAAGATAAGAATTGAATATCTCTTCTGCTTTTTCATGTTCGTTTATACTCATCAAGCTTTTGGCAAAATTAAATTTATCCTCCGCTGTAGATTGTGGATACTCCACTGCCAATTTATAATATTCTGCCGCTTTTCCATAGTCATGAAGCTTCATATACGTCATAGCAATAGCCTTGTTGGCGTCATAGCTATCGGCATTTTTAGCAAGGCTCTTATTGAGCTCTGTTAAGGCATCAGCATAATACAGATTATTGTAATCGTTTACGCCTGAGTTTAGATAATACTTGTAGCCACATCCCGATGATAATGAGATAAGGGTAAGCAGTAATAAGGTTGTTTTGAAAAATTTCATAGTGTCGATTATCCGTTATAAGTATCTAGAGTCTGTTAAAAGTATCTAGGTGATTTTGTTTTGATAATATCTTTTCCGAAGCGATACCCAAGCATCACTTCATGGCTTCCTGAACTATAGTCAGCTATATCAGTTAGTGTGTAATCATAGGCATAGCCGAGTCTGAATTGCTTGGTTACATTAAGTTCAAGCATTCCTACTACCGCATCATCTGTCCTATAAGTGACTCCGAGCCATAAAAATTCGTTGAAAAGAAAATTGGCGCTAAAGTCTATCTCGGTGGGTGCTGCCTGTTGATATTTCACCAAGACATTAGGTTTTAATTTTACACTTTGACTAATTGGAAAAATAATTCCGGCGGTTAAAAAGGCATGTTTTTCAAAATAAAAATCATCTGTGTAATTAATAGAATCAATATTATTAAGCAGTTTTGAATCTCCAGAGAATAATGTTGGGACAGAAATTCCAAGGTATTTGTTTTTACCATAATAATAAATCCCCGCACCGATTTTCGGCACCCACTCATTGGTAATATCTCTTGAGAAAACTGGATCACCAGATTCGATAACATCCGTTTGTGACAATAATGCGGTGTAGTTAGAAACCCCTAATCTCAAACCAAATGACAGTTTGTTTCTTTTGCGTTCATCTAAACTAAGATGATAAGCGATGTTTCCATTAATCTCAAACTGATGAGTATCACCAATTACATCATTAATTAACGTCACGCCTACCCCAAGTTTTTTATTCATAATGGGCCCTTCAAATTCAAACAACTGTGTGACTGGAGCACCATCAAACTTCACCCATTGGGATCGATGCAATAATGTTCCATCAAAGTAGTCATGACTTCCAGCATAAGCAGGATTGATAAATAACTCGTTGAACATGTATTGACTGATTAGCACTTCTTGCTGGGCTTTCACTCCAACAGATGTTGCCATCATTACTAATATGAATAGTATTTTTTTCATTATTCTATTTTTGTTATTTCCTTTATTATCTTCTTACTTCTAGGTAACCGTGTAATTCTTTTTCACTGTCATCCAGCGATACTACCACGAAATATGTTCCATCGGCTACAAAATTTCCATTCAGCCCTTCACCCTTCCAGGTATCGGTATTGCTGTAGTCCTTTCTTTCAAAAACAATATTCCCCCAACGATTAAATATTTTCACTACGTTTTTTGGATATAACTCTAGTCCTTCAATTATCAATCCGTCATTGATACCATCGCCATTAGGGGAAACACCATTAGGCAGGTGTAATTCAAGAGGCTCTAACATATCGACACATAAACTAGCTATACAACCATTATTATCCGTTACATTCAAGCAATGCTGCCCACCACTTAATCCAGTTATAGAGGACACATTACCAAAATTATCGGTGATATCAGGCGTAATCCATTGGTAAGAATATGGCTCAACGCCACCTTCTACAGAAGATTGTATAAATCCGTCTGCTGCTCCTGGCCCTGAGATATTAAACCCGGGAGCCTCTACAGGGAATGATGGGAACAATGAAACTATAATTGTATCAGGCGAACTGATTGTATATTCTTCAGTAGCGGAACAACCATTTGCATCCAACACCATGACATTGTATGTTCCCGAGGAAATATTCATTAAATCTTCATCGCTTGAAACAATGTCTCCAGTCCAAGAATAAGTAATTTCAGAATCACTTCCTACCACAGTAATATCAATATTGGCATCATTAGCTCCAAAACATTCAAGATTGTCTATATCCGCTAAAATTTCTAACTCTACACCTGGCGTCAAAGTATCTACCGCTGTCGCCGTACAATTATTTTCATCAGTAACTGACACTACGTATATCCCAGCACATAGATCACTGACGGAACTTAATGAGTCCTCTTCATTCAATCCAGGTCCTACCCAGAAGTAATCAATTTCCCCAAGTCCATTACTCACCACTGTAGTAATAGATCCATCACATATGTTTCCACATGAAGTGTTGGCACCATTTGGAAATACAAAAGCATTCATTTCTACTGTAAATGGCAGATCAGGTTGTGTTAGAGTAATATCCGACTGACCTGTACACCCATTTTCATCTTCCACTATCAAAGTGTATGTCCCTGCTTCCAATCCATCGATTTCAGACCCGCCAACTACAATAGTATCTGCTCCTTGAATCCAATAGTATTCAAAATCACCAAAACCGCCCACTACATCAGAAGTTATAGATCCACTAGCATCACCAAAACAACTTAGATTAGTGCCTCCTGGGAATAATTCACTTGATAAATCAACGATTATGGATTCAGGTGCACTTATCACAATAGTATCCACTCGCTCGCATACACCGCCATTATTTAGTGTTAGGATATACGTGCCTTCACAAAGGTTAAAAATACTATCTGCTGGTGCTGGAGAACCAGGTCCTTGCCAAGTGATGGTACCGACACCACCACCTAAATAATTAGCACTGATCCATCCATCACAATCACTTGCACAACTTACTCCAGTGCCGTTGTAGTCACTTACATTGATCTCAAGATCTAAAGCTCCAGGCTCATTCACGGTATAGGAGACCTCCTCCATACAGCCGTTATCATCCGTCACTATCACGGTATAGACTCCACCACACAGGTCATTTATCGCAGATGTATTTGCAGTAAAGTCTCCAGGACCGCTCCAATCATAGTCATAACCTGATGCTCCACCCATTACAGCAACGCTTATAGATCCATCACATAAACCATTGCAAGATACAGGTGTTATAGTTGGTGTAATCACCATTGGTGCTGGCGCTACGATTGTATAACATTGTGTATTGGTACAACCGCTAATATCTGTTACTGTCACACAATGTTGACCTTCACAAAGGTTGGCTTCTGTTATTGCTCCAGTTGGCTGACCTCCGTCCCATTGGTAGGTATATCCTCCACCGCCTCCACTAGCAGAAGCGCTTAGTTGTCCATTACAATCATTGTCGCATGATATGCTCTGTAGTTCTTGAATATTAATAACAATAGGCTCCGGTTCTGTAATGGTAATCATATCCGATCCGAC
>JAJRRH010000091.1 GCA_024279715.1 Bacteroidota bacterium | reverse complement strand
GTCCACAACGATAGGAATGGCTAGTTCTTGTACTGGGGTAGGACTATCAAATCCAACGGCGTCCAGACTTTCTAATATAGTTGGGTGTAAATTAAGTTCTTTAAATGTCAAATCAAGTTTGTATTAAGGTTATTGTAAGCTCATTGTCAGAAAGCCTTTCTTAGTATTAAGTCTCATTTAGGTTTGCAAATTCAATCCATTGATAATTGATTCAAAAACACTCCTTTCTTCTCTTATTTTGATAGAAAGGTCTTTTGAAACTTCTGTCAAAGGTAAACGAACAAATGGTTCACAAAGATTCATTTGATACATTATTTCTTTTATTCCAGCTGGGTTGCCTTCCGCAAACATCATTTTGGTAATATTATTGATGGCAAACTGTATTTTCTTGGCAGTGGTGAAATCACCCTCTATCGCAGCATGAGTCAGCTCTTTGATAGCTTTAGGGTAGGCATTACCGGCAACAGATACAAGTCCTTCAGCGCCATAAGCTGCCATGGCAATCATCAGCGGGTCGTCTCCTGACAAGAGCATAAAGTCATTCGGCTTGTCTGTCAGGATATCAAGCGCCTGTTGTAAGTCTCCTGAGGCTTCTTTAATTGCGACTATATGGTCGATTTCTCTTGCAAGTCGAAGTGTTGTTTGGGCACTCATGTTGCTCGCTGTACGACCTGGCACGTTATAGAGAATTATTGGCAAATCAGTAACTTCAGACAGAGCTTTAAAGTGTAGGTATATTCCTTCTTGACTAGGCTTGTTATAGGAAGGACTTGCTATTAGCAGTCCGTCCACACCGTTGAAGTCGAATTCAGAAATCACCTCTACGCTTCTTTTGGTGCTGTTGTCACCTATTCCTAGTACAATGGGTATTCGCCCATTAACCAACTCGATGATATAGTCCAGTGATTTTCTTTTTTCTTCAGGACTTAAGGTGGCTGCCTCTCCTGTAGAACCATGGACGACAAGATAATCTATCTCGCCATCAATTAGGTGGTTAACTATCACTCCTAATGCCGGGTAGTCTATTTCATTCTGAGCATTGAATGGTGTTACTACAGCAACTCCTAATCCCTTAAATTTCTGCATATTCCTTTTTTTCTTTGGGTTGATTAATCATTTTCAAGAAGTAATTAATCTTTTTCAGGTATTTGTCAAATGTATCTCCCTCTTTAACGTCAATCAAGAGGTCAAATTGTTCTTCATTGTTCGCCCCAGCTTTTCCAACTTTAAATCCTGCCTTTGACTCTTTCTGAGCGAATAGCATGGGAAGACTATCTCCATTGGTAAGATCTATGAGGATGTCATATGGTTCTTGAATGAATTTATCATAGCTTTCGCCAAAAGGGCGAAAGTTCCATTTGAGATTTTTTTGTAATATCCAATCTTGGTTAATGGCTCTCAGAAAGTAGTCTGGCACTTCCGTCGAATCTACAAAGGCAAGTGCTCCAATATGACGTATGCCATATTCGCCTTTTAGGTATTTAATGAATTGTTTGACCAGTACAAAGTCACTTTCACCATTTGCGACATATACTATACCAATACGATTGGCAAAATGATAATTTGAGATAGCGGCTACTCTTTCAGCAGCCTTTAACTTTCGCAGGGCACGATGACCCATTTTTTGTTTGATTCCCTTGAACAATTCTCCTAACTATTGAACCACGAAGGTATGAAATAATCAAGTATTATTTTGAACTCTGCATCCAACGCATCAAAAACTTATCATAAACTTCATAATATGGATTTTCAACATCATTATTACGAAATATTATTTCTTTATTCAAAAGGCTCTCCATAGCACGATTAATGGACGAAGAAGAGCCTAAATTGTATCTTGTTTTACCTAGTCATCGATATGCAAATAAGGTGATACTTGTTTAATTATTAATCGCATCCATTAAAAACTAGGAATCCATTTCTCTATCACAAAAATATTTTGCTGCTATATAACTGGTGATAGGAAATGGGTTTTTTTTTCTTCCTAGGATAAATATAGTGATTTTAAATAAATTACGCAAATTGCGTATCGCAATTTGCGTCAAAAAAAACTAAAGCTGTATATTAGCCTGCTCATATTCAGCTATCTACAGAAAATAACATTTCCACACCTACCTCAGTGGATTATCGAACGACCTCAATAGTTCTTATTTTCATTCCCTCCAATCATCCCAACAAACTCCTCTTCAGACAATATCCTGATGTTCAATTTTTCTGCTTTCACTTTTTTACTAGGGCCCATTTTGTCTCCTGCGATTAGGTAATCTGTTTTGCTTGAGAGGCTACCCACATTCTTACCTCCGTTACTTTCTATTGCTGCTTTCAGTTCATTACGGGAGAAATTTTCGAATACTCCAGACACCACAAAGGATTTTCCGCTAAGCATATCTGACTTTGGAGCATCACTTTCTTCTAATTCAAACTGAAGTCCTGCGAATTTAAGATCTCGAATAGTTTCTATATTTTTTTCATGTATGAAGTATCCCTTTACACTTTGTGCTATCCTTTCTCCAATTTCTTCAACGGCTATCAATTCTTCTTCTGATGCGTGGCTTAAAGCGTCTATTGTTTTAAAATGGTTGGCCAATTTTTTGGCTACCGTTTCACCTACAAAACGAATTCCAAGGGCAAAAAGGACTCTTTGAAAAGGAATGTTTTTTGAGTTCTCGATTCCAAGCAGCAGGTTGTCCACAGATTTGGCAGCCATTCTATCAAGCTGTAACAAATCGCTTCTTTGAAGAGAATAGAGGTCGCCATAATCACGGATTAGATTTTGGCTGTACATCAAGTCGATAGTCTCTGGTCCCATGCCGTCAATATCCATTGCTTTTCTACTGATAAAATGCTCGATACGTGATTTAATTTGCGCTGGACAGCCGTATTGATTCGGGCAGTAATGCTGGGCTTCTCCCTCTTGTCTAACTAGAGTTGTTTCACAATCTGGGCAAGTATTTTTAAATACTACCTTTTGCGCATTGTTTGTTCTTTTGGCAGTATCTACACCTACTATTTTAGGAATTATTTCTCCTCCTTTTTCGACATATACGTAGTCATTGATATAAATATCTAGTTTTTCTATTTGATCTGCATTATGCAAGGAAGCTCTTTTGACTATAGTGCCTCCGAGCAGTACTGGCTCCAATTGTGCCACTGGTGTAATCGCACCTGTACGTCCTACTTGGTAAGTAACATCCATCAATCGAGTAGAGACACGTTCTGTTTTGAATTTATAAGCTATTGCCCAACGCGGTGACTTGGAGGTATAACCCAGCATCTCTTGTCGGTCATAGTCATTCACTTTGATTACTACACCATCGATTTCAAACGGCAGATCCTTCCGATGTTCGTCCCAGTAATTGATGAATTCCATTATTTCATCTATGGTGGTACAATGGAGAATCATTTTCTTTTTAGGATTGGGGATTTTAAATCCCCAGTCTGCAGCTTTCATGACGGACTCATAGTGTCCATCCGCTATTTTCTCTTCGCTATAAATTCCATATAAAAAAGTATCTAATCCACGAGCAGCTACGACGGATGAGTTTTGTTGTTTTAGTGTGCCTGAAGCGGTATTACGTGGATTCATATAGGGTGGTTCCCCTTTAGCAATTCGGTCACGATTTATTCTTTCAAATTGGGATTTGGGCAATACTATCTCCCCACGAATTTCAAATTCTTGGGGGTAACCTTCACCGATTAATTGCAACGGAACAGTTCTTATGGTTCGTACATTATTGGTGATTACTTCTCCTTTGGTACCATCACCACGAGTGACAGCCGTTGTCATTTTTCCGTCGACATACGTGATTCCAATAGCCACACCGTCATATTTGAGTTCGCATACAAAGGTTACCTTGTCTTCGAGTAATTTTTCTACTCTAGTTTCGAATTCCATGATCTCTTCTTTTGAATAGGTGTTACCAAGAGAAAGCATTGGGTGTTTATGAACCAACGATGGGAAATTTTTTGTGATATCTCCACCTACTCTTTTGGTAGGCGAATTGTCATCTTGAAGTTCGGGAAATTGTTGTTCTAAGGCTTCTAAATCCTTCAATAACATATCAAATTCTTGATCGCTAATCGTGGGATTATTCAATATATAGTAGCGGTGATTATGCTCTCGTAAAGACTGAGAGAGTTTATTGATTTTTTCTTTTGCCTCTGTGGTATTCATATATATTTGGACGGATGATTTGTTGGGTTCAAATATAGAATTAATTCAATACACTCATCGTGTGACGGCGACTTACAATTCGGCTTTTATCATCCGATCATTACCAAACAAGTCTTTTCTTAATTCAACATTTCTGTATCCTAGTTGATGTAAAAGGTCGATGGTCTTCTGTCCGAATGCCTGGTTTATCTCGAAGAACAATTTCCCTCCAGGAAGAAGGCAGTCTCTGCCAAGTGTTGCTATTTTTTTATAAAAAATCAATGGCTCATCATCTTCAACGAAAAGGGCTTGTTCTGGCTCAAAATCTTTTACCCGCTTCTCCATCCGTCTAGATTCCATCCGTGTCACGTACGGAGGATTGCTGACGATGACATCAAAAAAGGATGGTATAGTTTCTAATTGAAGAATATCCGTTTGCAGTATTGTCAGTCTTGCACCTAATGTTTTTCCATTCTCTTTTGCAACCAAAAGTGCCTGTTCACTTATATCCATAAGGGCAACATTGGCCTGCAGATCGAGAGCTAGAGTTATGCCTATACATCCACTCCCCGTTCCTATATCCAATACTCGGGGCAATGGTTTTTCAACATCTATTATCCATCGCACAAGCTCTTCCGTTTCTGGACGGGGTATCAACACATGCTTATTGACCATAAACTCTCGTCCGTAGAATTCAGTGCTTCCGATGATGTGTTGGATTGGTTCTCCGGCTTTGAGTCTTTTGAGGGTTTGATTGTAAGCTATCAGGTCGCCCTCTGTCAATAATCTATCGGGGTCTATTAGCAAGTTTACCATATCAAGGTCTAGAAGATGTATTGAGTATAATTCAAATACACTTTTTGCTTCTTCCTTGGAATAGGAATACTTGGTCATTTTCTCGATAAAATACTTTTTACAAGAAGAAAGTTTATTGTCTTGCACAAACATAGTGTGCAATATGGGGAAAAAATTACTTTTGTAGCATGAATATAGATCAAAAATTCATGCATCGGTGCTTGGAGTTGGCAAGCATGGGCTGGCCACGATGTAAAAACAATCCTATGGTGGGTTCTGTAATTGTTAATGATGGACAAATAATTGGCGAAGGGTACCATCAAAAACATGGGGAAGACCATGCGGAAGTTGTTGCTATAAAATCAGTTACAGACAAGAAACTTCTGTGTGAATCAACACTTTATGTCAATCTAGAACCTTGTTCGCATTTTGGCAAGACTCCTCCATGTGCGGATTTGATTATAAAGATGGGAATACCTAGGGTGGTGATTGCTGCTAAAGATACGACTTCAAATGTAAGCGGCAAGGGTATTGAACGAATGAGAAAAGCTGGGATAGAAGTTAAACTGGGCTTAATGGAAAAGGAAGCTAGAGCGTTAAATAAACGATTTTTCTGTTTTAATGAAAAAAAACGACCTTATATTATCTTGAAATGGGCAGAGTCGGAGGATGGATTCATGGATAAACATAGAACGACAGACGCACAGAAGCCGTCAAAAATTAGTGGTACGTTAGTACAACAAATGGTGCATCAATGGCGAAGTGAAGAGGAGAGTATTATGATTGGTGGCAATACCTTGCGCCTTGACAATCCGCAACTTAATGTAAGACAAGTGAAAGGACGCAATCCTTTGCGCTTAATTATAAGTCCTTCAGGGGATCTGCCAAAGGATTCACTTGTATTTATTGATGGTCAACCGACCGTGGTTTTCTCTTCGGCCATCCGTTAAGAATCTGACAGTGTAGAATGGATTGCTTTAGATTTCGCTAGAGGTGATTCCTACTGGATCAATCAACTGATGGCTATTCTTCACAAAAGGAATATACAATCTGTCTTTATTGAAGGAGGATCGACACTTCTGCTTAGTTTTTTGGCAGCTAATATTTGGGATGAGGCTCGAAGAATAAAGAGTGATCTTATACTTGGAGATGGTGTGCCTAGTCCTAAAATTGATGGTGAATATCACCATCAATTAGAAGTTGGTAATGACCGCATAGAATTCTATAGAAATATCTAACAGAGGAACTTCTGTATATCGAGAGTGAAAATTTAGTCTATCTGAAGGACAGAGTTAGACACTCAAGAGACAAAAGATTAATGCTGATGAGCCAATACTGGATTTTCCGTATTACCGAGCGCTTTCAACATTGAAGCATGCTCTTTTAAGGCACTTACAAAAGAACCATTACAGTAATAAGGTACCTCAAACTCCTCTGCCGTTTCTTTCACAATCTTTGCAAGTTTCTTGTAATGAATATGGCAGATATTAGGGAATAGATGGTGCTCCACCTGATAATTAAGTCCGCCAACAAACCATGAAAAAATTCGACTCTTTGGAGCAAAATCTGCAGTGGTCATCATTTGTGCCACTTCAAAATTAGATTTCATCGCTTTAGCATCCTCTTCAGAGTAAAAATCTGTTTGCGGCACTACGTGGGCTGGTTGGAAAACCATACCGAGTGTAACGCCTGCAAAAAAGTGCATCATTAGGTACAATAACAATGTTTGATACCAAGGGATAGGTAAAATCATTATTGGCAAAATCAACATGAGTACATAATAAAGTGATTTTAGAATTGACAACTCAAACAATAAGCTACCATAGCTTCGCTTTTGCCCTTCTAGCAATCCCATATCTTTATACTTTTTTATACTTTTAAAGTCCTTTGTGGTAGACCAAAGCAATGTCATCATTCCATAGAAAAACCAAGCAAAAAAGTGTTGTAATTTGTGATGACTCAATAGTTTTTTAAAGGGAGAAAACCTCAATACTGGTGAAGGCTCTATATCTTCATCTAACCCTTCGATATTTGTATAAGTGTGATGCAACACATTGTGTTGAAAGTGCCAATTGATTGGAAAACCACCACAGAGACTGATTGTGTATCCAAGAATGGTATTCACCGTATTGTTTTTAGAGTACGCCCCATGCACCGCATCGTGCATTACATTCATACCTACGAATGCCATACCAAATCCCATTAAAGCAAATGCTACGAAAGCTGCCCAAAAGCTGGTAATCAACCCAGTGTAGATCGCAATCAAAGGCACTAAGTAGATAGATAACATTACGATGGTTTTAATCACCATCTCAGTATTTGCATTTTTAGATATGTTATTTTCTTTGAAATAACCTCTGACCCGTTTCCTAAGTGCTTTACTAAATTCTGCTTTGTCTTTACGATTGTATTTTACTGATCCTACATCCATAATAGTTTCTTGTGTTTTTTTTAGTAGCTGCAAAGATAAATGAAATGATGTTGCATTTAGGGTAAAATTAACATTTTTTTACCATTTAAGTGTGATTTACCAACAATCCAATGCTTTATGTATTGCTAATTTGATATTATTCGAAAGAATAGATATGTATTAGTGAAGGCCTGTAAACACTCTGGTCGTAAATAGCAATGCTTCTTTTAACTGTTTTTGGAGTATTCCTGAAGATTTCAAGACCGGATGCTCAGATTCAGCGAGAGAATCAATCAATTGGATGATATTCTCTGTAGGCATATTGCCTGTCAGGTCATCCTTTGCCATTGGACACCCTCCATAGCCTTTCAATGCACCATCGAATCTATAACATCCGGCGCTGATGGCTGCTTGCATCTTCTCTTCCCATGTGTCGGGCGTAGTATGCAGGTGTGCTCCAAGCTCCACTTCAGACAGAGCCGGTATCAGGTTTTTAAAAAGGTAGTCTATCGTATCTGGCGTAGAAGTTCCGATAGTGTCAGAAAGAGAGATAATCTTTACATCATAGTTATTGTACAAATTGTGGCAAGCCTTTGCAACGATTTCTACATCCCAAGGTTCGTCATACGGATTGCCAAATCCCATGGAGATGTACACGACGAGTTCTTTTTTGTTTTTGACACAGATATTTTGAAGTTCTTCTATTCTATCCAGCGAGTCTTTGATGGTGGAATTGATATTTCTTTTTAGAAAGGTCTCTGAAATAGAAAACGGGAATCCGAGGTATTGTATCTCCTCAAAGCTTACTGCTTGTAACGCTCCTCTTTTGTTGCCCACAATGGAAAGTAGTTTTGTCTCGGCCTCCTTTATATTTAACCCTGCCAAAACCTCTGCGGTATCTCTCATCTGGGGTATGGCCTTTGGGGATACGAAGCTCCCGAAATCAAGCGTGTCGAACCCACATTGCAAAAGTAGATTGATATACTCCGCTTTAATAGACGTTGGTATAAAATCTTTTATTCCTTGCATTGCGTCTCTGGGACACTCTATAATCTTGGGTTTAGTCATGAATGCAAAAGTAGATAAAAATGGGGTGTACTGCAAGATAGGTGTCATAGTTGTACGTAACTCGAATGATTCACCGATATTCTGTAAAAAAGTCAGGTCCTCAATCCTAGGAAAGATGCGGTATTGCACGAATAACTATTGCTTTTGTTTCGGACAGTATTAGAATATTATTTTTATGCTAGTCCGCTAAGATGCAGGGGAACCTGTGGTTTTATCGCAAATTCCTGCCTAAAACTCTTGATATACATATTCTCTCACTCGACATTTCGGAATAATTAATTTCTCCTGTCGTTTTGCAGATTATCTATTTTTTTATTGTCCTTTTTTTATCAATACTTCGGCTTCGCTCAGCAGAACAAAAAAGAGCGAAAAAAGTGCCAACCGTTACCAAATCTTTCGTTTAATGTTGTCTTACTCGTCGTGATTCTGCCCTATGCGTTCAAGGTTGGTCGTTTCAGTCATGATTTGTTCTTGTTGTGTCACTACTGGATTTCGCGCTGACGCTTGAACTCCGCGCCCCGCTTTGTTGTAAGTGATTTCTTTGGTTTATTAACCCGTAAC
Organism: Bacteroidota bacterium; assembly: GCA_024279715.1. GTDB lineage: Bacteria > Bacteroidota > Bacteroidia > Flavobacteriales_D > JABDKJ01 > JAJRRH01. The sequence goes on along the minus strand of JAJRRH010000091.1, from coordinate 8,498 downwards.
ATAAGATAGACAAAAACAATCTAAACTAATGAAATCCAAACTGTTTATGCACTAATTTGGAAGACCAAATGGATCATTTGTTATTCAACCCTATTCATAACGTTTTGTCACTATTCTTGATTGTTTCGCCTCAAAAATACCGCCAAAACTACTGCACGTAATAACTTTGTACAGGGCTTAAACCCTGTACTACAAACAGGTCGCTCCTCTGGGAGCTTCCAAACATTACTCACCTCCGGCGTTTTCTAAATATTTTGTTTTGGACGCTTGTAGTTTTGTACTACAACTTAATCTCGTTAGATTATAAAAATTATATCCACAAGATAGACAAAACAGACAAATTCTCTTTGAGCCTCAATATCCAGGTTAAACCCGAATTACGCATTAGAGAATCATAATGAGGGCTCAAACTCAACGGCCATAGGGCTTTTCGTGAGTGAAGTATAGCACCGCTATGGTGAATGAGGGAAAAGTAGCCTAGCGACTATGAGCTAAGCGTTTGAGGACGTAATAAGTTCTATAATGCGTAATTCGGGTTAAAACACATCAAACCACATTCCGTCTCCAATCAGCCTCTCCAAACCTTCTTCCTGTGTAGTTGTCACATTAATCAATCGATAGGGCATACTCCCCATCGCAGCGCTCCTACGCCAGTGCAACTGACTCACGGTCTTGTCCTCACCATTATCAAACCACCAAGAGGTGTACAAAATATCATCATCTTTGACCAATCTTGCGGTATAGATATCACGACCGTTTATATTTTTAATCTCGATATTCTTAAAATCATATCCGCTTCCCCTCCAACAGATGGTCGGACTATGGTCAGGCGCATAAAAAGCCGCTGCTGGCTTGATATAGATTAACGCATCGTCATTCTGGAATTTTATGACGTTGTTTTCTACCATTGTTTTTTCAAATCCTGGCAACACAATTTGCTCACTCTCCTGGTCTACAATCAAATGCCTATATGCCGATCGATGGAAATTCAAATATGCCAATGAAGACAACAGAAGAAACGTGAGCAGCACCTTCATACGTAGGCTTGGTGTTTTTCGTCTTCGAAGATTAATAGGATGGGACTTTTGATTTTGCATAAGATACCGTACTATAAAATAGAGAGGCAAGATTAGATATACTCCAAAGCTTATCAATCCAATTGCTTCATGAAGTACCGTCTCAGGAGGTGCTTGTAATACTACGATGGTCACTATCCGCAAGAGATTGACTACAACTATAAAAAAAGTGGTCAACAACAATATCAACATTGTCTTTAAAAGGGGAATTCTTTTTTCATACCGGCGAGAGAAATGCCCTAAAAACACTAAGGTCATCATATAACCATATCCTACCATGGTCAGTCCCATACAGGCAGAATCGACAGAAAACGACCTCTTATTGATGACAATATTATTACCAACACTAGTCGCATCAGAATAGACGTATGACAATAACGTAGTTGCTAGTTCTGTTATCTGCAATCGCAAAGGAAAACCAAATGTATTGAATACAAAATCGGTGTACGGCGAGAGTAACAGAATGATGAAAATAGGCAACGAATTCACTCGTCCGATATTGGCTTCTATGAGAAAAACTAAGAAAGAAAAGAAGCCCAAAAAATATAGCAATTGCATCTTAAAGGTAAAATACAAAGCAACGAAAACCACACTCCACCACGCAAAACGCATTGATTTACAATTCCGATCCACCGTCGTCACCAGCGGCAATACGGCGAGCAACACGACCATAGTAACACTCGGATGAATATAGAAGAGGATATTCTGAAAACACAAAGCAGTGGCTATCATCCCAACCAATATGGCAGTGATGGTGCTATGATTTGTTAATTTGTACCGTGCAATCACTGCATGACGGTTTTTAATTGCCGATACGCTTGATAGTCGGCATAATTCCATTCGAGAAATTCGCGAGATTCGTAATTGGCGATGAAATGTTGGATACGATGCTCTAGATACTCATTGAAGGTCTGGTTGGAGATATACGAACTACGAAAACTAAACATTGACATTTGTACGACTTCCATCTCTTTTAATTTATCGTCACTCATCAAAAGATATGGCAGTGCTTTGTCTGAAAGTTTCAATAGAAATTCCATTTCAATGAAGGACTCTTTGAAAGAAAGGATATTGTATTTGGCAATGACGACATCCCAATTAATTACGGTCAAAGTGACGAAAATAAAATAGACACTCAGGGTATTGATCCGAATGATATAAAACAAGGAACGACGATCACGAACTTTCAATACGATGGTCACGATTCCCACACATACAGCGATCAAGAAAGCATATACACCAATGCGTTTGTACGCTAGGGCAAAGTTTTGGATATAGATGGAATTGCGGATGAAAAGGGAGATGACAAGAATTAGATTTTGACCCAACCAGAGGAAGGTTAGAGTTTTTAGAAATTTATTTTTTGAATAAAAATTCAGATTACCTCTAAAGTAGTACAATACGATGACGATAGAAAGAATCAATGAAACTATCAAATAATACGTTCCTTTGTGCACGAAGTCTTTCAAGTATCCTCCATCCCATTCAAACGAAAACCAAATCTTTGTAATGTCAGAATAATTGAAAACAAGCAACATCAGATTCAATATCAGGAGGAGAAATACACCCGACTTATATTCATATTTTAGCTTCATCATCTTGGTGAATATTTGATTTGACTTTTTTCTAACCATTGTGTTGGAAAGGCTATCTTCAAGAGATACTAGCCGGTCGATACGTTTACCAAACAATGCTGCCGCCGTAATAATAAAGCCAAGTATAAGTAAGAAAAACAATTCCCAATTCATACTCGGGAGCCATGTTATCAGGTCATTTATGGAGCTCATAACATCGTCCGTCAGAGATGCAAAATAGTCATTTGAATTATAATAAATTATCAGAAATGCGATGATGATTACCATTGGAAAAATGACTATTTTGAGATTATGAAGCAATCTTATTTTCATCCCATCCTCAGAAGACAAACTTTTATAAAAACGATTAATTCCATTGTGAACATTATGAAGTGCTTGTAAAAAATAATTATTTAACAAACGGTATTCCTCAAAAGTCATCGCACCAATGAGGGCAATGAATGACAGAATATTAACTGTTTTAGCGATCATTGAATTATGGATAATCACTGCGATGAGGGTGATAAACGTACCCAAAGCAATGGCCTTAAAAAGTGTGGTTCTAAATCTCGGCTTATGGACATAGTATGCCGTAAGGAATAGTAAGACTTCAAAAATCAAAAGGTTGACCCCAATTAATTTATCATAAAATATAGTAGCGAAAAGCAGGGTAAACGCTATTACAGCGAACGATTTAAATTTTGTTAGAATCATGGTTTTTGGTTTTATTATTAATGTAGTGGAGTATCATCTTATTGTTTTTTACAAAGGTTATTTTCGGGTATAGAGAAAGATCAATGTGAAACTAAATATCAATATCAAAGCCCATTCATGCGGCTCAGGTACAGCACCTGACGAATTCGCTGAAGCGTTTTGCAAACTTGATTTGTTTTTTCCTATATCAAAACGATCATAATCTTTGATGGTTTCCAACACGATGAGACTGGATATTGGAGTTACAATAAACGCTTCATTCGCTAGATTGATAAAATCATCTTCCTCGACTTCTTCTTTGGTTAAATACTGCCTTCCGTAGTCTTGCATTATTTTGTTATACGCATAGATTCGAAGCAAATGATCGGGAGCTTGAGTACTTATAATACCCGTCGAATCCTTGATTATCACAGCCTGCGCATTGGGCAGGAACACTTCTTGCGAATTGGTATTGGCAGTAATAAATTTCTCCTGTTGTAAGAGATTGTTTAGTTTAGCAATGTCACCGTGATCGTAATTGAAAATTTGAAATTCCCTCATCGTTTGCAAAAAAGGAGATAGTTGATCCGAAAGACTAAAGTGATTAATGAGCGACCTGGATTTTGAAAAATCAGTACGAATTTCATTAAAAAAAGGAGTCGATTCTATATCTTGAATATTTGGCGACACAACTGTTGATTTTGAAATAAGCAATGAGTGTTCAGTATCTACAATTTTGTTTAATGCAAAAAGACTGAAATTTAACCGACTCATTCTTTCGAAAATTTGATTCTTATTGCTATCCGTCATTCGCACGATAGTCTGATCTGTATATACAAAAATGTTCTTGTTTTTTACAGTTTGGTACAATGAGGTAAACTCCTCCATCGTCCAAGACTTGTTAATGTCGAGGTATATATTATCGAATGATTTTGCGCCCCAGGAAGGCTTTTGTTCGACCATCTGATACGAGCTACCGTTAAATGAAAACAACGAAGATGAGATAGGAGTTGCATTACATCGCACTTCCCAATAGTTTTTATAATCGCCATGATAAGTGTATGAATTTTCGTCTTTTTTTTCAAAAAAACCAGGAAGAAGGGGGGATAGTTTTTCATCGGAAGAAAAGGTTATTTCTGTCGTTTCAATTGCATTTTGCGTATCGGGGCCTTCGAAAAAAATATTCTCTAGTACAAGTTCATCATTTCTATATTTCAATGGAGAAGTAATTCCAATTTTAAACATTCGTTCTTCAAGGTATGTGCAAGGAAACACTTTAACCGTAATGGTATTGCCCTCCTGCCAGTGCATGATGGAAGGATCTCTACGTTCTTTCCCAACAATGGTGGTATATGCTTTTTTGGCCTTGGACTTAGTGGTCAGTCGAGACTTTTCCTCTACTCCTTCTATCCAGAGAGACAACGAACTTGCGACAGAACCCTCTGGAAGATGAAACGTATAGAACGCTTCCTTCTGCATACTCCCATTGTTTTTTATACTTTTTATTCTAATCACCTTCTGTGTATAAGCCAATCGATAATCTGCCAATACTTGAATATTTGTAAACACACTGCTCGTTTCCAGCCCCTTCCCCGACCATAGTTTTTCTCCCGTCTCATGTCGCATGTCGTACTGTGAACGCAATATATTTAATCGATCCGAACGACTGATATTTAAATCGCCCACCACCGCATTAGCAGCAGTCACTAATGGATCATGTTGCTTCCGATCTTGGGATAATTCCATGCCATTAAAGAAATCACCAGCCCCGAACATGTCCGTCTCATACATCAAGTCCCCTTTGATGATTCGATCACTAAAAATAGATTGTGGCAACTCTTGACTTAACTTAATCCATTCGGGTAAATTGATATCGGATTGTGATAAAATATGTGCTCTAATTTGATGTATATCATTCTTTGTTTTTTGCCATTCATTAGAGAAAATAGCCAGTACAATGATGGGGATAATTATACCTGTGTAAAATGATATTTTGTCTTTGAGACTTCTTTTATTTCGATAAAAAACAGCCCAGAATGTAATGAACATAATTAGAGGCGCTACTAAATGCATAGGCAGACCAAAAAGAAAAGACCCCAAAAACCCGATTCCTACTAGAGGGCCTAAGTAAATTGTGAAATATAAGGTGAGCACGACACCAGTTCCCATAAAAAAATAATTAACCGTACGTCCCCATGGTGGTAGGATGTCTTCAAAACAAAACAGAAGAAGTGATGCATGAATAACGAGGATATAGATATTGGTCCATGTGACAAAGTCGGAGAAAATACTGATAGGAATATTGATTGTAAAACAACTGATAGAGAAAAGCACAAGGGATGCTATAAACTGGCGGTGGCTGATCCGTTTGAAACGAAAAAATGATGGTTTAATTCTAGAAAAAATTATTAACAGAAAGTAAACAACCGAGATAACGTAATTGACAAAAAACACTCCCAAATAGGTGAAACTTCCAGGTGTTTGCGAAACTAATTCTCGAACAAGAAAATGTATTACCAATGAAAATGCAATGAGTACTAGTCCTAAATAAAAGAGCTTGTCTTGAAGTATTGATTTAATTTTATTCATCATATTTTTATGTTTATAGATTGGTTTTTATATTTTTGAAAATAGATTGTTGTCCTTCATGGAATTGTTTTCCATCTCCACGGATAACTTATGGATGGTTATCAGCGGGATTAATCCCAACGCTCCAAAACAACAGTCTATCATCTGCCAGAACATGGGTATCTCACGGATATAACCGGCAATAAAGGTGACAGGAAACACCAACAAACATGCGATGATTCCCACCTTTGTAATCCAGATGTTACGAATTGGATTGATATATACTCCAATGAAAAACAATCCGATGATGATGTGCGCAAAAGCCAACCAATCCGTACCGTAGGCGAGAAATGGATAGATGTCATTCGTATGGTTTACCGCCTGCGTAACTTCCAAAAACCATGTGGGGAGAGAACTTGCTCCAGCATCGTTTTGAAACATACTGACTATTACATTGAGTTCATACTGCAGTGGAAAAGCGGTAATCCCACTGAGCATTAAAAGGGTGATAAAAACGACGATCGTTTTGCGGATTTTGTGAATTTTATCCATTGGATAGGGGTTTCTTTTGTTATTTAAAAATGATTTTATCAAATTCATTGCTATACTTATTAATGATTAAATGGCAGTCAAAATATTATTATTGGCAGTTGCGGTCATTCCGGGAATTGGCTTGTTGCCATAGATTATTTTTTTTAATCTGGAAAGTGGGAGATGTAAGAAATCAAGCATATGCCAATGACCGAATGAAATCGCCTCTGTGCCCTGTCGGTAACATTTTTTGAAATACCGATAATGCTCAGGGAACAGAAATGCCCCGACAATCATTACGAAAAACAAATACAAACTCCTCTTGCCATTTCCGAAGAAGAAAAACTGCATGGCGATCTCATCCTTCACACTTATAGTAAAATCTGTCAGCACATGATACACATCATGACGTTCAAGTTTAGGCAACAATTGAAAATCATTGGTGGTCAAAAAACTCCCAAGGGCATATCCAAGAGACTCCTTGTCGTAGGACATTAAATCCTCTCGGGTCAACTCCCACTCCTTGTTCTTCTTGATGTACTTGCCATAAGGACCTTTGGAACTTTCAAACAACCATTCACATAATTTTTCTCTTCTATTCATTTCAATCTGTTCTTAAAAGTACTTTGTATTTCAAAGTGTGTTTATAAAAAAAATATTACATATTGCCTTTCAATAATTTTTCTAGCGCAGCCAAGTGCTTTTTAAATGCTTGCTTTCCGAGCTTCGACGCTGCATAAGATGTCTTTGGTTTTTTACCCACAAATTCCTTTCTTATAGTGATAAATTCATTTTTCTCAAGTGCTGAAATATGGCTTGCTAAATTTCCATCGGTCACTTTCAATAATTCTTTGAGTGTGTTAAAATCCACCCAATCATTGACCATCAACACGGACATGATTCCTAAACGGATTCTACTCTCAAATATTTTATTTAATCCTTCGATCATAACAAATCGTTTGTAAGCCGAGGCTTAATTTCTATTGTACTTGAAGTGCATGAGGGTGCCATAAACAATGTGCAAAACTCCGAAACCCATCGCCCAAAACAAAAGACCTTGACCGAGATATATGGCACTAACCAATCCAAGGATTATCTCCCCTATCCCTAAGTATTTCACATCCACAAATGTATATTTTGATGCACTAATGAGTGCTAGTCCATAAAAGATCAACGTCAGAGGAGCTAATAAAATAAACCATCCGTGGTATATCATTATCAAGCAAAAAATACCTCCAGTGATTAAAGGGATTAATAAATTCCCAAGAAGAAGCATACTGTTTTTACCCCATATATTCTGTCCTTTCTTTTTTGCTTCTCGCAGCGTCAAAAGGATGCCTGCTAACAACGACACCACTAAAACAGCGACAGCAATTAGAAATAATTCCTTTGCTAGATTATTCATTCCTGCTATACGTCCACTGCTATTGCGCAAGACATCCATAGATGTATTGCCGTAATAAAGCTGCAATCTCATGTAGGCTAGACTAGCCCCTGCCAATGCCATCACGCCCGCCACCACACCTGACAACCCACTGAGAGAGATAAATTTTGTGGATCGTTCCATCAATTCTTTTATCTCCGATAAGGATTCTAAATGTTTTTTTGCATCTTCCATGTTAAAAGTACTTTGAACTGCAAAGTAAGTGTAATTATTTTGTTATGCCTAATTTTTTTTTGATTATTTTGATTTGGAGGGCTCTATTTGGGGGGAATCAAATGCCTTCCACGGTTTTGTAAGGCTTTTAGAAGGTTGAAATTCAATTATTAAAAAACGAATTGGGTGTGTATTTTGAAATAAACTTTCCCCTGTCTGCCATCTTCTTCGGTACCGTTTTGTCACTATTTTTGTATTGCTCTGCAACAAAAATACCGCCAAAACTTCCGTGATCTATTCTTTGCATAGGTCTTACGACCTTTGCTACAAACATTTCGCACCTCCGGCGCTTTTTGAAATACTAGAATTGTAAAAATAGTCTAATCCCATGACCTACTTATACCTCCAAAAAGAATCCCTTTTCAGTGTACTATCAATCTCTTACCAATAAAAATAATG
>JAJRRH010000090.1 GCA_024279715.1 Bacteroidota bacterium | reverse complement strand
ACGCTCTTGCGCTTTCACATCCACTCCCAGTTTGACTGACATAGTATGTTCCTGAATTTAGTGTCTCAGTGGTCAATAATGCTGTTCCTCCTGTGGAATTGGTGTAATAATAAAGGTTTGTCCCCGTAGGTACTAAATCTCCTACCGTAGGATTATCTCCTGAACAAAAGTCTTGATTCGCTACCGTAGGTGCTGCTGGCGTTGTATTGACTGTCACAACAAATGATGCTCTTGCGCTTTCACATCCACTCCCAGTTTGACTGACATAGTATGTTCCTGAATTTAGTGTCTCAGTGGTCAATAATGCTGTTCCTCCAGCGCTTGAATCGTAATAATAAAGGTTTGTTCCCGTAGCTACTAAATCTCCTACCGTAGGATTATCTCCTGAACAGAATGTTTGATCCGCTACCGTAGGTGCTGATGGCGTTGTATTGACTGTCACATCAAATGACGCTCTTGCGCTTTCACATCCACTCCCAGTTTGACTGACATAGTATGTTCCCGAATTTAGTGTCTCAGTGGTCAATAATGCTGTTCCTCCTGTGGAATTGGTGTAATAATAAAGGTTTGTTCCCGTAGCTACTAAATCTGCTACCGTAGGATTATCTCCTGAACAGAATGTTTGATCCGATACCGTAGGTGTTGCTGGTGTTGTATTGACTGTCACATCAAATGACGCTCTTGCGCTTTCACATCCACTCCCAGTTTGACTGACATAGTATGTTCCTGAATTTAATGCTACCGTGCTAGATAATGGGGCTCCACCTGTTGGCATTGTGTAATACGCTAGATTCATTCCCGTAGCTACTATATTTCCTACCGTCGGATTATCCTCTGAACAAAAATATTGGTTCTCCACGATAGGCAGTGATGGAGCAATTAGAGTCACAGTTATTTGTTTTCTTGGACTCTCACAACCATTAATGGTTTGGGTGGCATAGTATATCGATCCCGCCAACGAAGTTGATGCTGGCAAGGGGCTACCGCCAGTAAGTATGCTATACCAGGCAATATTATTACCAGAAGCCACTAGATCGTTGACTGTAATCGAATTGCTTGAAACGCATATCGATTGATCCATAACAGTAGGAGAGTCTGGAATAGAGTTTACTGTAAGACTAGCACTATTAGAATAAACAGTATCGCAAATAAAACCAGGCGTAGTCAAAACAACACGATATTGATTGCCATCTAAACTGGTAGTTATAGGATGAATATCGTAGGAGGAATTTGTAGCACCTAGAATATCTTCATAGTTTGAAGCTAAGGGCGTCTGAACTTGCCATTGATAATTAATGGTAGAACCCGTAGCATCTACACTAAAGGTAACAGAACTTCCATCACATTCTGTAATATCCACTGGTTGTGATTCTATTGTTGCATTGCTTAGTTGTTCCGTGTAATCTGGCGTGGCGTTGCTATTGTTATTTAAAGGCACTAAAATATAAAATCCTAGTGGAGTGATGAGAACTCCATTAGAATTAAATTCTGTATTAACTCCTGAAACCTTTCCGTCAGAATCGACATCAATATAACCAGCTTCGACGATATCACTACACCCATCACCATCACTATCAAGTTCTAGAAAATCAGGTCTGTTTGAATTTCCGCCCGATTCACGAACCGCATAGCTAATTACATCACTATCTGGCGACGTCTCTAATCCATCGCTCAATCCATTAGTTCCAAATTCAGATGGAACACCATCTATAATACCATCCTTATTGTCATCCGTTTTTCCATGTCCAGCTTCTGTGAGGTCATAGATGCCATCGTTATCAGAATCGAGATCGAATTCGTTGTTTACCCCATCATTGTCTATATCCCATATAGAAGAATTACCTGCAGGACTTTCGATTGAATCTGGTATACCATCATTATCATCATCTAAATCAATCAGATCGGGGACACCGTCATTGTCATTGTCATATGTGGAAATCACCTGAACTGTAGCAGTACAGGTGCCTGAATTTCCATCACCATCTGTGGCTGTTATAACAACGTCATTATCCCCTAAATCATCAATTATGAAGTCTAAACTACTCCCGAGATTAGGGACGGTACTTTCAACACCACAATTATCACTTGAAGAAATACTTAATTCAGACATTGACAGTGACGCATTGCCATCCACATCTAACTCCAATGTATAGCTACTTAAGCAAGTAATGGTTGGAGGAGTAACATCTTTTACTGTTACTTGAGAAATGCAAGTGTTTGAATTGCCGCTAGCATCCGTCGCAGTGAGTATTACATCTATTGGACTATTTGGAATGTCATTACAAGAAAAATCCCTTTGACTTGCTGAAAGTGTTGCGGTAGAGCAAGCATCCCCACTACTTTGTTCAAATTGACTTAATGTCGTATGATAATTCCCAGTTGCATCCAGTTCAACTATAAAGTCATTGCAAGTAACCCAAGGAGGAGTATTATCCACCAATTCTACATTAGAAGAAAGATTCACAGAAAAATTATCGACCTTAGTAACGACAATATGGACGCTATCTTCTGCATAATTACCCACGACATCTGAAACTCTAATAACAATATCAAAATCATGATTAGCGGCATCAAATATTGGTGGGGAATTAAAGCTTAATAACCCATGAATTGGGTCTATATTGAATAACCCAATGTCTCCTGACTCCAATGACCAATTTAGTTTAGCTGGCATACTACCTTCTGAATAAACTGGATCAGTTGCTGAATAATTAATTATAGGTGTCGTACGCCCTTCCGCATAATATAATGTATCTTTTGCTCCAGTATTGTGAATTTTAATAACTAAATTATTAGGTAATTGTCCTTGTGACCAACGATAGAACAAGTTGGTGCCTGTTGTTCTATAGTTAAAAACATTATTCCCTCCCATTTCAATTCTTGTCGCTGTTACACTGCCATTAAAGATATTGCTATTGCCTATAACACATTCTCCATCGGCTAGGATTAAACCAAAAATTCCACAATTATCATTAATCGAAACATCGCCCTTGCCTACAATAAGCACATCCTGGAAATCTGTGACGGTAATTCTTGAATTATTCAAGAACTGAATGTTATTTCTAACTTTTATTAGTAATTTACTGTTTACTCCATCCACTTGAATAGACGCTCCATCACTTAATATGAGGGCATTACAATGGATAGTGACATCTCCAACAATTTTCAATATACTGTTGGCAGCAAGAACAAGGTTGCCATAAGATTCTGACGTTGAAATAGTTTCGGCTCCAGAAATATTTCGATCTGGCACATCATTCAAAGACGGCATTATCCAATAATACGATGGCACTATGTCAGTTTCCTTACAAGCTTCGCTATTATTCATTATCTGACCACCTGATTGATTGATTATTTTTGTACCTAAATAACTCTATTCAAATACCTTATTTTGACTTCCATTAACATCTACTGATTCACTCGTAGTATTTAATGGATAAGGAAATGGAAAGAAACCATTTTCAGTTCTAGAGGTAATAGTCTGCTCAGAAGATGCGAATATACCTTTAACCTCATATGAGACAGGATTACTACCTAATTGATATGTTGGTTCAGTAATTAGAGTATCTGTGAAATAGATACATCCTGGCGTCAATACCTTGGGCAAGGGGATATCAATATTTGAAAGGTCACAAGAACTGTTGACATAAATGGTTGTATCACTTTTTACTGTAAAATCAGGCGATGTATTTGTATAGTTAACGGTCAGGGTATCTTCTCGTTCACCACATATATCAGAAATAGTTCCTTTTACTGTAAATTGCTCATAAGGTCTTGGCATACGAACTGCCGAACCGTATCCAATATACTTCCATTTATTTTCTCCGTTGATTTTAGTTTGCCAATGGGTTTTTTTAAAGTTAGTATTACTCAGCAATATGTTATTTGGACATGAAGTACCAAGAGGTGGTGATACATTAATTGCTACAGATGTACCTGCAGCGCAGCAAGATGAAAGGCCAATGGGATTTATATTATCCGCGGAAAAATTTATGGACAATTCACTAGTTGTACTAGTGATATTCTTTGCGCCAGCAAGAGATTTAAAACTTTGTGCATCTATATGTTTTGTTGCTACAGCATACCCTCCTCCATAACCCTGACTGTCCCCAAAGTTTTGTATATCTATAAATGTTCCATCACTTGAAAAAATCTGCAATTCGAATGCTGATTCATTAGTTGAATTAGGAAAACTACCGCTATTACTACCAGCCTGTCCCTCAATATAATAATCCCCAAATAGACTTGTCGCCGCATTTCCAACAGCAATAAGTTTTCCTTTTTGAGTTGCATTGATATCATAAAATGATGCTCGATTATACCCTGTTTCTGGGAATGTACAACCCATGCTGTATATCCATTCAAAATTCCCATCAAAACTGAATTTTACAATGATAGTATAGTTACGATTCCATTGAAATCTAATATCTGTTGGTGGATCAGTAAAAGTTAAATATTGAGACTTAAACGTAATAGTAGGATCTTTATGCATACCACCAGCAATAAAAACACCATTGCAATCTGCCGCAACGGACAACCCACCGAATTCTGTCTCGGATTGATCATTACTAATATACCTACCCCAATCTAAATTAAGACCCTCATCAAAGCACATTAGAGCTATTGCTCTATTTTGATTGTTTGGATTGGACACAGAGTTGATCAGGTTATTAGACGTGTTATATAAAGCTAGTTCATCTGCAAATGGACTTACTACATACACTTTTCCTTCATAGGCAAGGATGTCCACTTTCAGTTTTTGAAGTGTTTGACGATGATCGGATTCATTACTTACGTCGATAATAGTGTTATTACTCAAACCAACTACTGTATTAAGTAACTGACCATCAAAACTTATTCGCCTAATCACCATTTTACTATCACCTAATAATACAGCAGGTGTAATATCAGTTGCAACACCATCCTCAGTATAAATAGAGGCTGTATAAAGGCAATCTTTACCCGCACTAATGCTCATTCCAATATCATTAAGGTTCTGTCCGTAATTATTTGCCCATTTAAATCTGCCCTTTGGAGTATAACAAGCGACGAAAACATCTGTATTCGCGCCGTTAGTTGAATTTAGGGTGTAAAAATCAGTATTATTGTTCCTTTTAACAGGGAATTTAATCGTTTCCTTAAAATACCCTATCATATATATGTTACCTAAAGGACCAATAGTGATTTCTGCTATTTCAGAGTATCTATCTGTAATGCCATCCTTCAATTCCCAATTGACATCACCATTTCCAGAATACTGAGTCAACAACCATCTTCCGTCGCTCTTCCCAGCCGCAAAAGAGGTCTTTCCAAATTTCGCAAACTGAACAGAATTATAAACCTCCGTATGAATCACCTTATCCAAAGAAGAGGACATCTCTTTTTGAGCATAGGTTAATCCACATGATAACCATGTGGCTAACAGTAAGATTATTTTTAAATGTTTGTTGTTTCTCCGCATTGCAGATGTTTGTATCGTCATCTAATACGCATACATCCTGCAAATAGTTACATAACACACTGAAAAACAATTCTAATAAAGACATGAAAATTTCCAAAGACTAAATGAACGATATCACAAAATCCTAATTCACCAATGCAAATGCCCCCTTAGATTTACGGATTCGAACCGCTACCACCTTATATTCAGGACATTTCGCTTCTGAATCTACCACGTCAGAAGTGACAAGATTGACCATTATTTCAGGAAAATGAAAGGTGGTACTTAGAATACCGGGATTCACTTCATCCGTTATTTTCGCACGGATATCTACTTTACCTCGAGGAGATTCAATACAAACGCTATCTCCATCAGAGATGTTAATGAATCTGGCATCCTCAGGATGTATCCAAAGACGATCTTCGGTATGAATAAGCACATTATTCGTTCTTCGAGTCATGGCGCCACAGTTATAATGTTCCAGGTCTCTATTGGTGGTCAAGATAAATGGATAATCTTCGGCGTGATCGACTAATTCTTCTGTCTCTTTGAATTCATTAAATACAAAAACTCCTTTGCCTCGTTTGAAGCTTTCCTTATGAAGAATTTGAGAATCCATACCATCTTCTAGTACAGGCCATTGCTTACCATTTTTTCCCAGTTCATCCCATACTACACCTTTGAAAAATGGTACAATTTGAGAGATTTCCTCCAGCATAGTTTTTGGATGATATGCTGGTTGATCATATCCCATTTTATTCATCATTTCCACAATGATTTGACCATCCGGCTTGGCGTTGCCTATTGGTTCAACAACAGCATTTACCCGCTGAATACGTCGCTCACCATTTGTAAATGTTCCGCTTTTCTCAAGGAAGGAAGCACCAGGTAAGATTACATCAGCGTACTTCGCCGTTTCTGTCATAAAGAGCTCCTGAACAATAACCAACTCCGTACTTTTCAGTGCTTTGATTACCTTAGACGTATTGGGATCTGTCTGGACCACATCTTCACCAATTATCCATACAGCCTTTAATTTATTCTCCAGACCTGCCTCAAACATTTCAGGAATAGTGTATCCAACATTCTTAGGGATCACTGAACGGTAAAAATCAGTATAATGAGCATTCATCAATTCGTCAGTTACAGAAAAATAGCCTGCTCCTTGATGAGGTTGCACACCCATATCTGCCGACCCTTGCACATTATTTTGACCTCTCAATGGATTTACTCCTACCCCTTTGCGTCCAATATTACCCGTTAATAAGGCGAGGTTGGCAATTTGCATTACTGTAAAAGTACCTTGAGAGTGTTCTGTCACTCCTAGCCCATGAAAACTCATCGCATTGGGAGCAGATGCATACGCCAAGGCCGCCTTTTCCACTAATTTCCTATCCACACCTGATACCTTCTCCATAGCTTCAATATCTAGTGACATAATTGACTTCCTATAATCATCAAACCCTTCTGTTCTCTCTCTTACAAAAGAGGTATCAAATTTTCCAGATTTAACGATATAGTGCATCATCATATTCAATACCGCAACATTCGTCCCTGGCCTTAGCGCTAGATGATAGGTTGCGTACTTTGCCAATTCTGTTTTCCTTGGATCAATGACGATACTGACATTGCCATCTTTCATGGCGAATTGCTTTAATTTAGCACCTGTAACAGGGTGTCCTACAGTAGGGTTAGCGCCTATTACCAATGTGCAATTGGTGTGTTTAAGGTCTTCAATGGAATTGGTTGCTGCACCTGTACCGAAAGTTCTTTGCATTCCTAAGGCGGTAGGCGAATGGCATACTCTAGCGCATCCATCTATGTTATTTGTGCCAATGACTGCCCTAAGAAATTTCTGCATAAGATAATTCTCTTCATTCGTACATCTTGAGGAGGATATTGCAGCTATGCTATCCGCACCAAATTCTTCTTTATAACTTGATAGTTTTTCATTTAGAAAATCGTAAACCTCTTCCCAACTCACTTTTTCTAACTTTCCGTTTTTCTTTATCATCGGATCGGTCAATCTATCGGGATGATCGTAAAAACTGAATGCATATCTACCTTTAAGGCACGTATGCCCACCGTTTACTTCTGCATCGAAAGGTGCTTGAATGGATTTTATCTTTCCGTTAACGGAACTAACTTCTAGATTACAACCTACTCCACAGTACGTACAGATAGTCCGAGTTACTTTTTCAGCGCCAATTGATTTTGATTCAAAAATATCTGATATAGCACTAGTAGGGCACGCTTGAGCACAAGCACCACAACTTACACAGTCTGATTCTTGAAAAGTTGTGTCAGCGCCCATTATTATCCTACTGTCGAATCCCCTACCGAAAACACTTAGTACGAATTGCCCTTGCACTTCATCACAAGCACGTACACAGCGATAGCAGTTGATACATTTTGACAGATCTGAAGTCATGTAGGCATGAGATTTGTCTTTTGGAAGCTGTCCATGATTTTTACCATCAGGATAGCGTACATCCCTAATACCCACTTGAGCAGCCACATCTTGAAGTTCACAGTTGCCGTTTACTTCGCAGGTCAGACAATCTAATGGATGATCTGTCAGTACTAATTCGACAATGTTTTTTCGTAATTTAAGCACATTATCTGAGCTAGTATATACGTACATGCCTTCCACTAGAGGTGTATGACATGAAGCCATCATTTTGGTTTTACCATTTTCTTCTAGGGCCACCTCTACAGTACATACTCTGCAAGACCCGTATGCTTCAAGATTTGGAGCATCACATAGTGTTGGAATAATTGTCTCTCCCTCTACCCTTCTTACAAAGTCAAGAATACTTTCCCCTTTTTTGAATTCGAAGGACTGGTTATTTATAAATGCTTTCATATCAATATTCCTTTTAGTTTTGAAAGTATGTCGCTAGTTCTTTATCGAAATATTGCAGTGCATTACGAACAGGCAAAGGTATTCCACCACCATGAGCACATAATGAGCCTTGGGTCAAGGTGGTGAGCAAGTCATCAAACAGAACTTTGTCAATTTTATAGTCCGATTCTTCAGCCATCTTCAGCATTTCATGCGCTCGAGTAGTTCCTAATCGACAAGGAAAACACTTGCCACAACTTTCATATGCAGCAAAGTCCATTAGATGCACAAGGTATTTAATCATCGGGAAGTCACGTGGAATACAGACGATTGAGGCATGTCCCAGCAGGAATCCTTGCGAAGCAAACGACTCGAAATCAACATTCAAAGAGGTTATTTTTTCAACAGGTACAATTCCTCCTAACGGTCCACCAATTTGTAATGCTTTAATTTCTTGTTTGAATCCACCACCTAGATTTTCAATAACTTCAGAGAGTGGAGTTCCCATTTCTACTTCGAAAATTCCCGGATTGTTAAAGAAACTGTCTAGTGAGAGCAGCTTTGTTCCTTTTGATTTAGCAGTACCAATATGCGCATAATTTTGCCCTCCATCACTTATAATGCTATACACTGCAGCAAGGGTTTCCACATTATTGACTATCGTTGGTTTATTGAATAACCCTTGAACGACTGGATACGGGGGTCTGGTTCTCACTTCAGGTCTTTGCCCTTCAATAGAGTTAATCAACGCTGTCTCCTCTCCACATATATATGCTCCTTGTGCTTTGATTATTTTGAAATTAAAATCAAAGTCATGTCCTAATATTTGTTTGCCACAAAGTTTATGTTCCTTTAGTTGTTCAATAGCCTGTTCGATAATTTCTACAGATTCAGGATACTCCCCACGAATATATAATATTCCAATGTTTGCACCAGTCACCCACCCTGCCATTAGCATTCCATACAAGACAAAGAATGGTTTTTCTTCCAAAAGGTATCTATCAGAGAATGCGCCGGGGTCTCCTTCATCTGCGTTACAGATGATATACTTTTGATTGGACACTTGATTTTTACATCCTTCTAGTTTGATGCCCATTGGAAATCCTGCACCTCCTCTACCTCTTATGTTGGATTTTTTTATTTCCTCAAGTACTTTTTCTTTTCCCATCAGCAATCCTTTTTCGACTAGTTCTATTAAGAATTCTAATCCATCAAATGGTTTTGTGAGCACCGGACTCCCTGAGTATCCAACTTTATAGTTATTCGAGTCTTTTTTCTGCCCTTGTATTAAACTACTAATCTCTTCGCTTGTCAACGCAGAGTAGTTTTGATCTTTATAGTGAAAAGCGCTATTCTCATAACATCTGCCTAGGCAAGTCATGTGACCAATTTCGTTGTCATTGAAATGATTTCTAAGATTGAGAATTAGCTCATCCTGTTTTCCAGCACAGACACATGCTGAACCATTGCACACATAGACTTTCTTATTTTTGTTTTCAGGTTTTAGAAAGTCATAAAAACTCATGGCACCAATTAATGAAGCTTCTCCAATTAAAAAATCTGACGAAGTAGTTTTTATATTTTCTACGGCATCCTGTTTGCTGATCGTTTCAAAAAGACTATTTTTCAATCCTTTACGATATGATAAGTCACTTAAGTTTTTAGACATGTGATATGCATTTGGGTTGGAAATCAAATATACGAGTTTTTGCTCGTTGTATAACATATTTTAAAACTAAAAATCACCAATAAAATATTAAAGCCTAACTTTGCATGACCATGGAAACCTATAAATCATATAATGTCAGAAAAGTACGTGAATCTGCCGAGGATCTATCTATCGATGTGGTTACGACAGAAAGTGCATTAGCAATTTATCTAATTGACAAAGACAATCCTGTTCCATATCAACTAAGTATAACGATGAGAACCCCTGGTGAAGATGAGATATTGGCTCTTGGATTTATATTTAACGAAGGTATTATCCATTCTAT
Organism: Bacteroidota bacterium; assembly: GCA_024279715.1. Lineage (GTDB taxonomy): Bacteria > Bacteroidota > Bacteroidia > Flavobacteriales_D > JABDKJ01 > JAJRRH01. The sequence continues at coordinate 5,090 of JAJRRH010000090.1, read as the reverse complement.
GAATGACGTGGCAACAATCACAAAGGAAATGGAGGATGTCATTATCATTAAACTAAACGTCAACTATCGAGATGGATCATCCCAGGACAAACGCTACTTCTTATCCAATTCGAGTTGTGGTGTCTGTGGAAAATCGAGTATTGAAGATGCCATGAGAGTAAGATATAAGAGCATTTCAAATTCTGATTTAACTCTGACAAAAGAGGTTGTTTTTAGTTTGCAAGAAAAGCTGAGAATCAATCAGAATGAATTCAATCAAACTGGCGGATTGCATGCTGTTGGGTTATTTGACATTCAGGGTAACTTGCTTGCCGTTTGTGAGGATATTGGAAGACATAACGCTTTAGATAAGATGATTGGTCAGCAGCTCATGAAGGGTAAATTGCCATTAAGTAATTCCGTATTACTCCTTAGTGGCAGAATAGCTTATGAACTGGTTCAAAAAAGTCTTATGGCTGGTGTCCCGATAATGGTTGCTATTGGCGCTCCCTCATCACTCAGTGTAGATATTTCGAGAAAAAATAATCAAACATTGGTTGGGTTTTTAAAAAAAAATGGATTCAATATTTATAGTGGAGAAGACAGGATTCTTATGGATTGATTTAATTCAACATCAAATGTTGAAAATGAATTAATCTTTATGCAGACTTGTATCGCTGCTTCTCTTTCTTTATAATTATTACTAACATAAACGAAAAAGGATAAAAATGAACAAATTGAATAAGACGTTAGCATTAATTTGCATGGTATTTATAAGCAATTATTCTGTTGCACAAACGGAAACTACCGCCGTCAAAAAGGACTTAAGCAATGGAACTGTTGCTGAACAATTTGACTACGTAATTGAAAATTCAAACCGGTATCAATCCTTTAAGGTAATAAAAAAAGAGTGGATGTACACTTTAAAACAACATGTAAAGGATACGCTAAAAAGTTTTCATGAAGATATTGCAGAATTAAATGCTGACATAAAGATTAAGAAAGACAGAATTAGTGACTTGGAAAATTCTTTAGGAGGAGTTGAGGCCAATTTAACCTCTGTATCTTCTGAGAAAGACAATATTAATTTTATGGGAACGGCTATGACTAAGGCTAAATACAAAAGTCTTATGTGGAGTGTCATTGCGGGATTAGGGGCGCTTTTTGTATTTTTCTTATTTAAGTTTAAAAGCAGCAATTCAATTACAAAATCAGTTAAAAATGATCTCTCTCAGCTACAAATTGAGTTTTCAGATCATAAAAAATCGGCATTACTTAGAGAGCAAGAGCTTGGCAGAAAACTCCAAGATGAATTAAACAAAGTGAATTAGTACATTGATAATTTTTTATAATTGAGAGAGCATTAACGTGCTCTCTTTTTTTTCTCCAATGTGAAGGAGCATTTCTAAATTTGAGAAAAAGCTTTTTTGTACATTTGCATGTTCAATTACATTAGTACTATGCCATTAAATAAGACGACTAAAAAGCTATCCAAAGAACAATCTGAACTTTATTTAAAAGCTTTTGAATTAATGGCGACAGCTAAAGCCATGACAGACACCTATGAGGCTAATGCTAAATTAAGTTCCAAATATGTTCATGCTACTTCCCGAGGACATGAAGCCATACAGCTTGCAATGGGGCTTCAACTTCAACCGCAAGACTATGTTGCACCATACTATCGTGATGATTCTATTTTATTGGCAATAGGCATGACACCTTATGAATTGATGTTGCAGTTATTTGCAAAGAAAGATGATCCATTTTCTGGTGGACGTAGCTATTATAGCCATCCGAGCCTTAACAGGGAAGATATGCCAAAAATTCCTCATCAGTCTTCTGCTACGGGCATGCAAGCCATACCTATTACGGGTGTCGCCATGGCGATTAAGTACCTTGAAGATCAGAAGATAAAAACCTATGCTAAAGGCAAAAGTCCTGTGGTGGTTTGTTCTATAGGTGATGCTGCAATGACGGAAGGCGAAGTGTATGAAGCTTTGCAAATGGCGAGCTTGAAACAGTTGCCTATTATATTTTTGGTGCAAGATAATGAATGGGATATATCTGCACATTCGAGCGAGGTAAGAGCAAATGATGCCGCCCATTTAGCCAAAGGATTTAAAGGATTAACGGTCGTGAAAGTGGAAGGGAATGACTTTCCTGCTTGCTATAGTGCAGTGGAGAAAGTTATTAAAGACATACGACATAGTCGAAAACCTTATTTATTGCATGCGAGTGTACCATTGCTTGGTCATCATACCTCTGGAGTGCGAATGGAATGGTACAGAGATGATTTGGAAGAGCACAAATCTAGAGATCCATACATCAAGTTCACACAACAACTATTGTCATTTGGGTTTAGCAAAAAAGATTTGGTAGACATCGAAAGCAAATGCTTATTCACTGTCCAAGATGACTTTGAAAGAGCTCAAAAAGCGAAAGATCCAAACCCTGAAGACCTGTTTAACTATGATTATGCACCTACGCCTGTCACCAAAGAGAAAGGTGTGCGTACGCCATCTGATGGTGAATCCACATTGATGGTTGACTGTGCATTACATGCGGTTCAAGAAATTCTAGCGAAGCACCCAGAAGCTCTATTGTATGGGCAAGATGTAGGGGCTCGCCTGGGTGGAGTGTTTCGAGAAGCTGCTACATTGGCTCAGAAATTCGGGGATGACAGAGTGTTTAACACTCCAATTGTCGAAGCTTTCATAATTGGAAGTACTGTGGGGATGTCTGTTGCAGGATGCAAACCGATCGTGGAGGTACAATTTGCCGATTATATTTGGCCAGGACTTAATCAGTTATTTACAGAAGCTAGTCGATCGTATTATTTGTCCAATGGTAAATGGAATGTACAATCATTGATAAGAGTACCTATAGGCGCTTATGGTAGTGGTGGTCCTTATCATTCGAGCAGTATTGAATCGGTATTGAGCAATATAGTTGGTATTAAAGTGGTATATCCATCTAATGGAGCAGACATGAAGGGGTTAATGAAAGCGGCTTTTTACGACCCCAACCCTACCGTAATACTAGAGCACAAGGGCTTATACTGGAGTAAAACAAAAGGAACTGAAGAGGCTAAATGTATCGAACCCGACGAGGATTATATTATTCCATTGGGTAAGGGACGTATTGTGTTGGAAGCAGAATCAGAGTTTGTGGACAATGGTAGTTCGATTTGTGTTATTACTTATGGTATGGGAGTGTATTGGTCCAAAGCTGCTGCTAAATCATTTTCAGGAAAGGTCGAAATTATTGACTTAAGAACAATTGTTCCATTGGATATTGAACTCCTTATTGAACGAGTAAAAGTACATGGGAAGTGTTTGTTTGTTACAGAAGAACCAAAAGGAAATACATTTGCCCAATCTGTCGTAGGAATGATACAGGAAAAATGTTTTGAATGGTTAGACGCTCCAGTTCTTTGTATTGGATCAGAAAGGTTACCGGCTATCCCATTGAATGAAACTCTTGAAAAAGCTATGATGCCTAATGCGGATAAAGTCTGTGTAATGATCGAGAAGTTATTAAGCTACTAGCTTCAATTAACATATTTCGACAATTCTTCTATCATTGCACTAGGTGCTTTAGAAATTTTACCGGTTTTAATATCTACAAATACCAATGTCGTGGTTCCAATATTTAGGAGTATTCCCTTTTCATTAAATATCTCATATGAGAAATCTATCTTTATATTAGGTATTGTACTAATCGTAGTTCGGATTGTAAGCAAGTCATCGTAATACGCTGGCTTGATGTATTTAATGGTAAGATTGGATACTGGCAACATCACACCTTCGCTTTCAAGTCGTTTGTAGGACATTCCAAGTGCTCGCATAGTTTCTACCCGTCCCACCTCATAATACTGAGGATAGTTACCGTAATAGACATACCCCATTTGATCTGTTTCGGCATACCTTACTCGAACAGTGGTCTCGTGAACGAACATCGCGCTTATGGATTGTAGTATTTCATAGCTTCAGGCATGAAAGCTTTTAGCTCCGTGATTCGTCTTTCATTGCTCGGATGGGTGCTTAAGATTTCAGGTGGACGCTGCCCTCCAATTGCTGCCATCCTTTCCCAGAATTTAGGTGCTTCGTTTGGATTATATCCTGCCATAGCCATGAATATTAATCCCATTTTATCTGCCTCCGTTTCATGATTACGAGAAAACTTTAACATGCCAATTTGCGTTCCTGCTCCAACAGCTTTTAACATAAGGTCATTGGCCATTTTTGGTTTTTGTTGAAGCACTGCATCCAAAGAAGCCATACCTACTTGGGCAAGGATAGTGGTTGACATTCTTTCATTTCCATGGCGCGCAATTGCATGTGCTATCTCATGCCCCATAACCACAGCAAGTGCCTCCTCTGAGCCCGCAACATCAAGGATACCTGTGTAGATAACCACCTTACCACCAGGCATACACCAAGCGTTGACTGTCGGGTCATCCACTAACTTGAATTCCCAAGCAAAACCCTTTATTCTATCTTGAAGTCCATTGTTATTACAATAGTCTTCTACTGCATTTTTCATTTTAACCCCTAGCCTACTTACCATCCTTGCATCTTTACCCGATGCTGCTACTGGCGGATTACTAGATAAAAAATCTGTATACGCTGTAGCACTCATGCCTATCATTTGACTTTCAGGCAAGAGATTCAGTTGTTTTCTACCAGTGATTGGTACAGTATTACACGCAACGACAAGAAACACTATCAGTAAATATTTACTTTTAAATTTCATATTTTTATTCTATTACAGCGGAAAGTCCACGTTCAGTTAGAGCCTCTTTGTATATTCTTAAATCCTCAAGTGCGCCATTTTTCACAGCACACTTACCCTTTAAATGCACTAACCAAGCACATTGCTCAGCTTGTACAGAGTCATGGTCGCAAACTTTTACTAATGATTCTATAACCCAATCAAATGTGTTCACATCATCATTATACAGAATAATTTGATTTTCGAGTTTTTCTATGACTAGAACTTCCTCTTGATATGCCTCTTTTGTCATGATACTAAATTTTAGGTATTACAAATATACATATCTATTCTGATATGGCATCTAAGAACTCTTTCATGGACATTTCTTTGCCGTT
>JAJRRH010000089.1 GCA_024279715.1 Bacteroidota bacterium | reverse complement strand
GAACCAATCTAAGTTCCAAATAGATTCATAGAGTGCTTGATATGCATTGATTTGCTCTTTTAAGTCAACCTTTATGTGAGACGGTCTCGATTCTATTCTCCATTGCTCCCATGATGTCTGTGTCGTACTACGATACCCATACTCGGTGAATACAATTTTCTTTTTCATTGAATTTGAATAATTACCCAATTCGTGAACTAGCTTTTCCCATTTTTTAACAAGATGATTTACCGAAGGATTGATACTGGAAGAAATTGGAAAATAGGCGTCTATTCCAATAAAGTCAAGTTGATCCCAGAATACGATATTCTCATAGTTATCCCAATTGGCAGCGTAAGTTAGTTCCCCAGAATAGACACTACGGATATCCGAGATAAGACTTAACCAAAATTCTGGATGCTTTACCACTAGTATTTTGAACTCCGTGCCAATACAGATCATATTAACATTATACTTCTCGCATAATACTGCTAAGTCCAATAGGTATGCACTATAATTTAATGACCACTGCTTCCATATTTTGTCCTCAAGGTCAAACTTACCAACCCAAGATGAATCCCCCATGATAAAGTGTGGCTTCATAAGAATATTCAAACCAGCATTTTGGGCTTCCTCAATAGTACGGGACAATCCCTCTTTGGTATCCCCAATCCATATTCTTTCAGAGCGAAAATCAATGATAGGGCTATTCTCTTCCAGGAATAAAAAAGGCGTTATTGCTATCCAATTAGAATGGATTCTTTTTACTGATTCAATTTGGCCGTATTCAGCACTGTATTCTGGAGATACAAGATTTACACCCTGAATTTTATGTTCAGTTTTTTGTCCACTGACAATATTGGCGGACATAAAAAATAACAGTATCACGATAGCCTTATACATGTAGAAATAAAAATGTTTAGCCTCAAATATATTGGATAACATGAATATAGACTGTCACGCTTTATACAAAAACGACAAATAGTGAAACCATTTGTCGTTTTTGAAATGTCAAATAAGAATATATTTTATTGATTAAGGAAATTCAAAGCAGATCCCGCTTTAAACCATTCAATTTGCTGTTCATTATACGTATGATTAGCAGCAATAAGATCTTTCGATCCATCCGCATGAACTAATTCAATCATCAATGGTTTACCAGGAGTGAATTCTGTTAAATCAATCATATTGAATGTGTCATCTTCTAATACTTTGTCATAATCAGATTCTGTTGCGAATGTAAGTCCCAACATGCCTTGTTTTTTAAGATTAGTTTCATGAATTCTAGCAAAAGATTTGACGAGAACAGCAATTACGCCAAGATGTCTAGGCTGCATTGCAGCATGTTCTCTACTTGATCCTTCGCCATAATTGTGGTCACCAACTACAAATGTAGGAATCCCCTTTGCTTTATACTCTCTTTGTACAGCAGGCACTTCACCATACTCACCTGTCAACTGATTTTTGATCGAATTAGGTTTGTCATTGACGAAGTTAATAGCACCTGTTAGCGTATTATTGGAGATATTGTCAAGATGTCCACGATACTTCAACCAAGGACCTGCCATGGAGATATGATCGGTAGTACATTTTCCTTTGGCTTTGATAAGTAGTTTAGCACCTTCAGTATTTTTTCCATCCCAAGGTTTGAAGGGTGTTAATAATTGTATTCGTTCAGAGTTTGGATCGACGACCACCTCAATGCTACTTCCGTCTTCTGCTGGTTCTTGAAACCCTCTATCCTTTACGTCAAATCCATTGGGTGGTAATTCAACACCTTTTGGGGGTGATAATTTTATTTCTTCGCCATTATCATTGGTAAGTGTATCCCTACGAGGGTCAAAATCTAATGTTCCAGCGATAGTCAATGCGGTTACTAGCTCAGGTGATCCAACAAATGCGTATGTATTAGGATTGCCATCCGCTCGTTTGGCGAAATTTCTATTAAAACTGTGAACGATAGTGTTTCGCTCTTTTTTTTCTGCTCCTGCCCTAGCCCATTGTCCGATACAGGGTCCGCAAGCATTAGCAAAAATACTTGCTCCCATTTCTTCCAATGTCCCTAAGTAACCATCTCGTTCTGCGGTGAATCTCACCTGCTCTGATCCTGGATTTATAGAAAACTTTGATTTTGGCGTAATATGATTTTTTACTGCTTGCTCTGCGATAGAAGCTGCTCTGGTCATGTCTTCATAACTTGAGTTTGTACATGACCCTACTAAACCGTGTTCAATAGTTAAAGGCCAGCCTTCTTTCTTTGCTCTAGCACCTAATTCTGAAATCGGTGTAGCAATGTCTGGTGAGAATGGGCCATTTATATGAGGGCCAAGTTCGGTAAGATTTATTTCTATTACTTGATCAAAGTATTTTTCCGGCTCAGCATATACTTCCGGATCGCCCGTTAGGTGTTCTTTAATTTGATCTGCCATGTTCGCTACTTCTTCTCTTCCTGTAGCTCTAAGATATCTTGACATGGAGTCATCGTATCCGAAGGTTGAAGTGGTAGCTCCTACCTCAGCACCCATGTTACATATTGTTCCTTTTCCTGTCCCTGATAATGAGATAGCGCCAGGGCCAAAATACTCAATCACAGCACCTGTTCCTCCTTTGGCGGTAAGTATCCCAGCTACCTTTAGAATGACATCTTTGGAGGAGGTCCATCCATCCAGTTCTCCAGTTAATTTCACCCCTATTATTTTTGGGAATTTCAATTCCCATGGCATGCCAGCCATGACATCCACAGCGTCAGCACCACCAACACCGATAGCGATCATACCTAGTCCACCGGCATTTACGGTATGTGAATCTGTACCAATCATCATACCTCCTGGAAATGCATAATTCTCCAATACCACTTGATGAATAATCCCTGCGCCAGGTTTCCAAAAACCTATCCCATATTTATCAGAAACTGTTTCTAAGAAATTAAAAACTTCATTGCTGGTATTAATGGAATTTTGAAGATCGACACTTGCTCCAATTTTAGCTTGAATAAGATGATCACAATGTGCTGTAGATGGTACAGCAACTTTTGATTTACCTGCCATCATGAACTGTAGCAATGCCATCTGAGCAGTTGCATCTTGCATGGCGACACGGTCAGGTGAAAATTCTACATAAGACTTGCCTCTTTCATAAGGCGAATCTGTTTTTGCATCCCAGAGATGGCTGTAAAGAATTTTTTCAGTAAGTGTAAGAGGTTTGTTTAGTAGCTTTCTTGCTTCGTTTACTCTGCCTGGTGTACGCTCGTAAACACTTTTAATCATATCGATGTCAAATGCCATATATTGCTTTTTAATTGTTGTAAAATCGAATGCAAAGTTAAGAAATTTCTTTTATTTTACAGCATGTACGTTGATGGGTTACGGACATTTATTAACTTGAATTTCTTTGTAAAAGAACATAGATGTCAAGGAGTCAATAATAGAATGGATTAGCAAATTTCTCATCTGAAATCATTTCTAGATCGGTGAGAGTGTTTAAAAATGCGATGAGTTGTATTTTTTCTTGATCTGTCATGTTAATGAGAAATGGTGATCCACCTGTGGTTATTTCAACGGTGATTCGATCGTTTAGATTAGGGTGTGGCTGCACACCGATGCTGTAATGTTCCAGCACCTCCTCCACGTCTGAAAATCGCCCATCGTGCATATATGGTGCAGTGAGAGCTATATTTCGAAGAGAGGGTACTTTGAACAATCCAATATCTGATACCTCTCCGGTGGCAAGGAATTGACCTTGATCGACGTACATAGTGTCTAGCCCGTTATTCATGGCTTGAGGGCTAAAAAAATTTTGCGTTGTGTGACAATGATTACATCTAAAGTCACCTCCAAAAAACAATTCTTTACCTGCTAATTCCATTTCACTGAAGTTGTTAAAACCATTCTGAATACCTTGGTCATACTTGCTGTTAAAGGTAGTGATAGAACGAATGAATTGAGATAAAGCAAAAGATATACGCTCAGCAGTCCATTCTTGTGACCCAAATGCATCTTGGACCAGGGGACTGTAATACGCCACTCCTGACAATTTGGTCACTAGATCTTCCATAGAGATACCCATTTCAGCAATGTTCTGAATAGGTACTTCTATTTGATTTTCCAATCCATTGATTCGCAGATCCCGAAACATTCTTCTACTGTATTTTAAATTTTGAAATCCCATACTGTTTCTGTCAGACATCTGTCCAAAAACACCGATACTATTTTGTCGGGGATCACTAAATGCATGCTCTTGAATGTGACAGGATGCACATGCTATTTCGTTATTGATAGATAATTTTTGGTCATAGAATAAAACTCTTCCAAGCGCAGCCCCTGCATTAGTAATTGGATTGTTTTCAGGTTCTATATTAGCATATATTAGGGTCAGTAATGGGTCTGTATTGAAGTGTTCAGGAACTATATAAGCATTTTCGTAGTCATAATAATTTTCGGGGATCTGTGGTGTGTCATGAATACCAAATTCAATCACTAGTTCTTGTTCCTGACCAACATCCTTTTTGCAAGAAGTCATCAAAATAAAAACACATATTATGTAAATGCCTACCCTTACCAATTTATTATATTCTGTCAAATAAACTTAAAGATAGTTAATTTTCTGTAAGATTTTATCCTCTAAACAAGAAATATCTATCTTTCATCCCTTCAAGTTCTAATTGTTCATCATCTACTATGTAGTCGATGGCTTCGTTAGTGAAAGTCTCTCCTTTTTCTGTTAGACTAGCTATTTCACCATCCAATACAATCATATTGTTCTCTAATGCCATTTTCACCACTGAGGATGCCATTTTGTTATTCCAATTTATATGTTCCCCAAGATGTTTTACATGGCGCTCTTCTTCCTCATTATGATTATGAAGATGCAAAAGAAATGTAAGTAAGGACACTTCCATTTTCTGACGTTTTCGTTTATAGATGTTGGAAATCAGCCCTCTTCTTGGTGCAAATAGATAGACAAGCAGAAATACAAAGCCAAGCATTACAGATATTGATCCTGCAATCGAAGCATCGAGCCAGTGTGCAAGCCAGTAACCAGCAATTGCTGAAAACACACCAAATCCTATGGAGTATGCCAACATAGTCTCTAGTTTATTGGTCAATAGATATGCTGAAGCCGCTGGCACGATCATAAGTGCGACAACAAGAATAGCACCCACTGCCTCAAAAGACCCGACGATGGTTACTGAGGCAATACTCATTAATCCATAATGAACTAATACAGGTGACAAACCAAGAGACGCAGACAAACCTATATCAAATGTTGTGATTTTCAATTCTTTGAAAAATAATAGTAGTAGGACGATATTGACCACTAAAACAATTCCTATAATCCATAATGACTGAGGCCCCATATCCAAAGCGCCCCACTCCCATCTATATAATGGCGCATATACCAATTCGCCCAAGAGAACAGCATCGACATCCAAGTGTACATCATTCGCTCCTCGTGATATCATAATGACACCTATGCTAAACAAAGCAGGAAAGACTAATCCTATGGCAGTATCTTCCTTCACAAGTCCTGTTTTTTGTATGAACTCTACAAGAATAACAGTCAGTACACCGGTAAGTGCGGCAAAAATTATTAGCCAAGGAGAGCTTAAATCCTGGGTCATAAAAAATCCTATCACTATACCGGGCAGTATAGAATGAGAGATTGCGTCAGAAATCAACGACATTTTTCTCAAGACGAGGAATGTTCCTGGAATTGCACAAGCAATGGCGACAAGTGCAGCTATTAGTTGTATTTCTATTTGTACACTAGTCATCGTCATTCACGTATTGCGAATACAAAGATTCTGCTTCATTATATCCTTTTTTTGTTAAAGACCACATATTGTCATTTACATTCACGTATTCTTTTACGACTAATTTTTGAAGTGTTTTTTTAGTGAATCCCTGGAAGTTATTGAGTATTTTAACTGTGTGCGGGTGAGTAATGTCTTCATGTGTAGCAGCAATGTCGTACATAAATGCTAGTGTTTTTTGTTCTTCGAGCAGTTTTCTGTTGTTCCATATTTTTATTTCTTTGAATAATAGCCCTCGTTGTGGTGAAAAAATAAAGGAAATAAAAACAAATACTGCCGATACTAGAACCACTATTGGTCCGGTGGAAAGATTATCTGCCGTAGCTGAAATAGCAGTGCCTATAATACCAGATAGAGCACCAAAAATAGCTGCCAATATCACCATAGCGCTTAAACTATTCGTCCATTGTCTTGCTGCAGCGGCAGGTGCTAGTAGCAGGGCACTCATCAATACCACACCAACTGTTTGTAGACCAAGCACTATAGCTAGCACGATAAATGTGGTGATAAGTACATCAATCTTGCGGGTATCAAAACCGAGAACATTTGTGAAGTCGGGGTCAAAAAGCATGAGTTTAAATTCTTTCCAAAAAGTCATTAATACTATCAAGCAAGCGATGGCTACAATACCAAGCAACCATATATCTGAAGTCAAGAGTGTCGCTGCTTGACCGAAAAGATATTTATCCAACCCAGCTTGATTTGCGTTAGGCAGCTTTTGAGTGTAGGTCAATAGCATCATTCCGAATCCAAAAAATACGGATAGGATAATACCCAAAGCTGTATCGGACTTAAGTCTTGTGTTCTTTATAATCCCCTTGATCCAATAAGCTCCCAAAAGCCCACTAGCTAGTGCGCCTAATAGTAACATACTACTGTTTTTTGTGCCTGTCAATAGAAACATAATTACTATTCCTGGCAAGGCGGCATGAGAAATAGCATCTCCTAAGAGACTTTGCTTCCTCAATACTGCAAAACTACCTAGCATGCCACAAACAGCACCAAGGATGGCCGTCCCGAGTGTCGTTGTACGCAGAGTGTAGTCTGTGAACAATAGATGTAAGTATTCAAAGAATGACATTATTTTATGATACTAGTTTTATAGTTAATACCGTAGGTGAGAGTCAGGTTGTCATCGTTAAATATCTCCTTAACAGGGCCGGTTGCAATTTTCTTTACGTTTAAGAAAGTTACCCAATCGAAATACTCAGGGACAGTTTGCAGGTCGTGATGCACTACAATTACAGTTTTGTTGCGTTTTCTTAATTCCTTTAGGATATTTATAATGGCTATTTCGGTGGTTGCATCGACTCCTTGAAAAGGTTCGTCCATAAAGTAAACTTCGGCATTCTGAACTAATGCACGAGCAAGAAAAACACGCTGTTGCTGTCCTCCTGAAAGCTGTGAAATTTGACGGCCTTTAAGACTCAGCATCCCAACTTTTTCTAACGCCTCTAGGCTATTCTTTTTCTCTTTCTTTCCGGGTCTCTTTATCCATCCTAGGCTGCCGTACGTACCCATCATTACTACATCCAGCACGGTAGTGGGAAAATCCCAATCAACACTTCCTTTTTGGGGTACATATGCAACAATAGAACGTTGTTTGTCATAGGATTTTCCAAATATACGAACGCTGCCTGCCAATGGTTCTACAATGCCTAGAATGGACTTCATTAGTGTGGATTTTCCTGCACCATTCGGTCCTACGATCGCCATTAAGACTCCTTCAGGTATAGCTAAGTCAATATCCCACAATACTGGCTTGTAGTTATAAGCCACCGTTAAATCATCAATCTGAACTGCTATTCTTCTTTCTACCATTATTTCAATGCGCTAATTATTGTTTGAACATTATGACGATACATACCAATATAAGTTCCTTCCAGTGAGTCCGTGTCTCCCAATGCATCAGAAAAGAGAGTGCCTCCAATTTTTACTTCATGCTTTTTGCTACGAACGGAAGCTTGAAGTGATTGAACCGTTCTCAATGGAATTGAGCTTTCCACAAAAATTGCATTTAGATTATTCTCAATAATAAAAGCAGATATCTTTTGTACATCACGAACGCCAGCTTCAGTGGCTGTTGATAAGCCCTGCAAGCCAACTACTTTGAAGCCATATTCCTTGCCAAAATACTCAAAGGCATCATGTGCAGTCACCAAAATTCGTTTTGAAGGTGGAAGTGTACTTACTTGACTTACTATCCAGGATTGAAGAGTTTTGAGCTCGGCAATGTATTTTGCCGTCCGTTCTTCGTACTGATCTGCATTCATTGGGTCTTTTTCTGAAAGGACAACTTTCATTCTTGTTGTCATTATTATCCAGTTTTGCACGCTAAACCATACATGTGGGTCAAAATTAGAGGCGAAATGCTCTGATTCAATTAGTCGTTTTTTATCAAGCGCATCTCCTAGAGGAATTGTTCTTACTTTCTTCTCATCCATTCTTTCAAATACGCTAACCATCTTTCCTTCTAGGTGAAGTCCGTTATAAAAAATGATGTCAGCTTCTACTAGTTTACCTACATCTCCCTCGCTAGCCTTGTATAAGTGCGGATCAACACCTGCTCCCATCAATCCATTAAGAATGATGTCATCTCCACCAATGATTTTAGCCGTATCGGCTATCATCGAAGTAGTGCATAGTACTTTTAGTTTGCCCGAATGACTTTCATCTTTTTTAACGCAACCGACAAGCAATAGGAATAGGGTCAGTATGGGCAGTATGTTTCTATTGATATTCATGCAGATGGATCAGTTTACTATAATTATCATGTATTATCAACTTCTTGTCTGCCGCTTCTATTTCAGTCATCTTTGATGCAAGATGCTGTTTTTTTACAATCAATTTATGAGTAATAAGCATGTCGCTATCCGCACAAAAATCCAAAAAATCCTTGTCATCACTTACCAATCGTACAATTTTATAGGTTTTACCTACCTCCCCTTTACTCAGTGAGATGAAGTCATTATCAATCGCTACTACTCCTTCAGCTGTGGGTATAGGATCTCCATGTGGATCGATTGTTGGATATCCAAGATACTTATTGAGTTTCTCCGCTAAAAAATCAGAAGTGGAATGCTCCAATCCTTCTGCTTCAATATGCACCTCATGCAGTGACATGCCGAAATTTTTATATAAAAATGTTTCCCACAAACGATGTTTTCTAATGACCTTTATTGCCAAACTATATCCATCTTCCGTTAAGGATATTCCTCGATATTTTTCGTAATCCAATAGGCCTTTCCTTGATAGTTTTCTTGCCATGTCTGTTGCAGCTGCATTGGAGACCTTCAGCTTTTTGGCTAATTTACCAATCTTGCATAATCCATCATTTCTCTGTCGAAAGTGATAGATGTTCTTAACGAAATTCTCAATGGCAATGGACATATATTTAAGCTTGCTTAATAATAATGTAAAGCTAGCTAATTTATTTAAGAACACATCATTTATTACGAAACTTTATTACATCTATCTCGTATAATTTATGAATAGAGTTAAAAAAAACCTAGATGAATAAAAGTGCTTGTATACTGATATTGCTGTTTTCAATGCTATTTGAAACTGCCAATGCGCAATACCTACCACATATACACGAGAATTTGATAGAGGATTTCCACACCTATAATAAGGCGTATCGTGACTCCTATCGAAAATCATCAGACCTAGGTGCTATTGAAGACTGGGCCGTGGCACAGAAGTATAAAGTACAACTACTTGATTCACGGCTTCTATTTGATCAAGCATATGATGAGGATCTTTTGAGCAAGGAGGGGCTTATGGAGTATCTGGAATTATTGATCTATCAAAGAGAATTTGTTAAATTTCATCAAATATTAGAAAGCGATGTTGCCAATAGGTTCAAAGCGGAGGAAATAGGACATTTCAGAGAATTGTCATCTGCTTGGAGGATGATTATTGAATATAAGAGACTTCGACCAGATTCATTCAAGTTCTGCACCTCTTTTGATGCTAAAGGAGCTTTTGATTGGAAAAATCCGCATGTGGAGTTCAGCTGGAATATTGATGGAAAGAAGATTAATAAACCTATTGCTGAATATTGCTTCAGTTCACCTGGGGTTTACAAGATGAAAATCATCAGAAAAAACAAATTAACTGGTTTTTATTTGCCTGACTCAACATATCAGTATGTTGTAGATGAACCTCTACAAGTACAGTTTAACGATATTCATTCCGTGTCTATCATTGGTCAAGAAACTATGTTTGAGATTGACAGCACTATGGCTGATATTTGCGAAGCGGTTTGGACTATGGGAGATGGCACAATAAAAATTGGCAACAAAATAACCCATAAATACACTGTTTCGGGTACATATACCGTGACACAATACCTAACTTATTCTGAACACGGCAGAGACTTCATAAAAAGTAAATCTGCTCAGATATTTATTAAGAACATCATTTCTGATTAAAGCATTGTGGTGTCTATAAACACGATGTCATATGCCCCAATGATGTAGAATATACTTAATTCCTGACTTTCAGTAAGGCTTCCTTAATATTAAAAATGGTCACTAAAACTTATTCTAAGTTTTCTAGAATAATCTTCCGCAAGCCATTTGATATAATTCGGAGTGCTTTTGCATATACAGTAGCTATACCTTCTAACTCTATCTTCAATTTGTTCTTTCAAGAGCTCAAGCAATTCAAGTGCTTCAGAATGATCGTCCGCATTTTCCAAGCACATCTTTCTATGTAGATCCATGGACAAGTTCAAAGCTACCTTAGGTCTTAACCCCTTTTTAAGTGCTTCATTGTATTGATGCTTCATGTTAAAAGAAACATCTTCTGTTTTTGCAAATCGTTCTCGCACTTCTCGTGGCATCACATACCGCATGTGTCTTTCAATTTCATCGTCTGAAAGAAGATTCTCGTAGTAGTGTTCTGGAAACAGGAATATTCGTTGCCAGTCCACTCCTTCTTCCCACAATCCAAATCTAGCGGCATTGTTACCTAGATCGATTACCGTAAATTGGTTTTTCGATTTCGTGAATCGCGATCCACGACCAATCATTTGAAAGTATAAAGTAAGTGATTTTGTCGCTCTATTTAAAATGATGCTATCCACAGTAGGTTCGTCAAAACCCGTGGTAAGAATGCTCACAGAGGTTAGAATAGCATCAGACTTGGTCTTGAACCATTCTAAGATCTCTTTACGTTCTTTGGCAGTATTGGTGTTGTCAAGATGTCTTATGTCATATCCAGCCTCTTCAAAGGTAAGGAGTACATTTTTACTTGTCTTTATGCCATTATTGAATATTAATGTCTTCTTGCCCATACAATGCTCTTCATAGGCATAGAGCAATTTTTCTTGCATTGGATAATCAGAATACAACTTTTCAGAGGATCCTACGGTATAATCTCCGTTGATACCAATTTTCAAATTCTTAAGACTTACATTGTAACCGTATGTTGTCGCCTTTGCTAGATAACTACGTTCTATAAGGTTTGAAATAGATTCTCCTACGATAAGATCATCATAGTTTTCATTCATTGGGAGTCTAATATTAGAGCTCAGAGGGGTAGCAGTAACTCCCAGAATGATGCCTTTTTCAAAATATCTAAATAGCTTTCTAAATGAATTATAATGTGCCTCGTCAATGATTACGAGACCAATGTCTTCCATTTCAATTTTCTCATCTTGCAGGCGATTATTTAATGTCTCAACCATAGCCACAAAACACATATAGTCTCCTTGGTCTTCCAGCTCTTTAACCTTAGAGTTAATGATTTTATTATGAACATTGAAATCATCTAGCATCCTAGATGTTTGTCCACATAATTCAATTCTGTGGGTAAGAATCAATACCTTTTTATTGGTTTCTTTTATAAACCTTCTGGTTATTTCCGCAAAAATAACCGTCTTACCTCCACCTGTTGGCAACTGATACAATAAGTTGTAGCCCTCTTTTTTATCAATGATTCGCTGAAAGATGTTCTCTAACGCTTTCTCTTGATAATCATAAAGAGTTTTACCACTTCTTACTTCTACTATTCCCTCCTCTTTATCCTGCATTTACTTATCTAAAAAAAACCCTACAAAAGTATAAACTTTAAATTCATATACGAAATTCATTTCAAACTTATTAACAATTATGTTCCTGCCTTTCATTATTACTAGAGCTATCTTCTTTCATTCGACTGAACAAAAACATCAAAGAACTATTTATTAAAAATAAAATTGTTAAGAATATTAATTTACACCATCCTTATCTAGAGATAAAAAAACAGCCGTACTGCAATCAAGCAATACGGCTATTTGTTCTAGCTTATAAGTATGTTATTCAATAATGAAATGCTTTTGAACATATCCTTTTTCATTTCCTAACCGAAGAGAGTACATCCCGGCGGATTGAATTCCTAGGTCAATGCCAGTCTCTTGCTCCCCGTATATTTTTTTTGAAAGAATTAGTTGTCCTAGATTGTTATATACCTGTAGTGATATGTCCTCATTCTTCATGTCTTCAATTCGCACAGTAAATTGTCCATTATTTGGGTTTGGAAATAGGCTTACGTCGTAATTCAATGCCTGCTCCTCAATACCTGTAACAATTACTTCTATGCAATCAGAACTTCCCCCACATGCACCTGTAATCACAAACACACTATACTCACCGGACTCTTCTGGTGTAAAAGTGGATTCGTTTGCGCCTTGAATGGCATTTCCTCCACATACATACCATTGGTAATTAATCCCTTCCACAGAAGTTGAAATCGTTCCTTCCTCTT
This sequence comes from Bacteroidota bacterium, assembly GCA_024279715.1. Taxonomy (GTDB): domain Bacteria; phylum Bacteroidota; class Bacteroidia; order Flavobacteriales_D; family JABDKJ01; genus JAJRRH01. The sequence goes on along the minus strand of JAJRRH010000089.1, from coordinate 21,614 downwards.
CAATTAAAGGAATTTCTAAACCTGAAATGGTAATAGCAAAACTACAAGTGCTTGTGTTTTCACATTCGTCAACAACAGTTAAAGTCACGTCAGTTGTGCCTGTTACGATCTCCCCTATTGCTGGTATTTGGGTATACGTCAATTCATCCAGAGGGGAGCAAAAGTTAATCATTACCGCTTCCTCTTGAAAGCTTGGCATATCCAGTGTACAGTCACCATTGCCTTCTACGCTCATGTCATTTGGACAGGTCATCGTAGGCTCTAACAACTCAGACTGCACAGTCACAATGGAAGTACAAGAAGATGAATTCCCCCCTGCATCCGTCACGGTAAGCTCTATGTCATTTTCTCCTATATCTTCTGTATTAAAAACAGTTTGACTTAAGTTAAATATCTCCAAGCTACAGTTATCCATAGACTCGTCATTAATCATTGAAGCAGTAATCATTGTAGATCCCTCTCCATTCAAACCAACAGTAATACTCTGGCATATTGCAATTGGTGCAATAGTGTCAAAAAGTATCACCGTGGATTCACATGTTGACATATTTCCCGATGCATCTGTAGCTGTAATTGTCACTATATTTTCGCCTATGTTATCACAGGATAGTTCTGTACTTGATAAAGTGGCAAATCCACATTCATCGAAGCTGACCAATACAAGGTTTTGAGGAACGAAATCTGCAATTCCGTTTTCGTCTAGATATGCAGAATAGTTTTGACATGCTACTGTTGGTGGGTAGATATCCTCAACTGCTACCGTAACATCACATGTGAAGGTTTGCCCTTGGTCATCAGTGGCTGTTACTGTGATTAAATTTGTACCAATGTTACTACAGTCAAAATCTGTTTGGCTTAATTCTAGTGAAATAAAAATCCCTGTCGTCAGATCAGATGGCTCTATTGATGCTGATCCACTTTGACTTAGTGGTATACTTATGTTTTGACAAGACAAAGGGCTTTGCTCTTGAACTGTCACAGTAGATGTGCATATAGAAGCATTGCCGCTATTATCAATTACGGTGAAAGTAATTGAGTTCGCTCCAATATTCGAAGTTCCAAAATTTTCTTGACCAATAACATACGAACTTATTCCACAATTATCTGAAGAGCCTGCGTCGATCATATTTGAAAGTAATACGGCACTACCGTTATCATCAAGTGTCAATATAACATCCTGACAAATAGCTACAGGCTCAGTACTGTCTATGATGGTTACCACACTTTCGCAAGTTACATTTTGACCGCTGTTTGAAGCGGTTAAGACCACCATGTTCGGGCCTACGTTATCACATGTGAAGTCTTCTTGCGAAAGAGATAAATTTCCTATACTTGATCCGTTATTAATATCGTCTGTAGTAATAGTGGCGCTTCCATTTGCGTCTAAATTGATTGTTATGTCTTGACACTCAGCGATTGGTTCTGATCCATTTTCTAGTGTTATTACAAAATTACATACAGCACTATTCACAGAATTATCTTGCACTTCAATTTGTACATTCACAACACCTGTTTGTGTTATTGAAGACCCTATGGGTGGGTTTTGAAGTACAACCAATTCAAAATTATCTGTACAATTATCATATGCACCAATTTCAGTCGTGAAATTAGGTACAATATAGGTTCCGTTAAAATCTATCGTTTGGTTTTGTGGGCAATTAAGTATGGTCGGAATAAAATTATCTTCAACATTAACGGGAAAAACACATAATGATGATATTCCAGCCTCATCGGTCACTGTGAGAGTTACTAGTTGAAGTTGGGCTCCTTGCATTATCGTTCCTGCAGTTGGTGACTGTGTGACTATAAGGTCCTCCGAACTGGTGATGTTATCTTGTGCCGTGATAGCACTAGTGAAGTCTTCCATAATATATTCACAAGATTCATCCACATCCACAGTTACACCAGGAGCACATTGTACTATGACAGGCGCTTCATTGTCTTCTCCGTCACCAATGACAGAAACAAATCCAACACATGTACTTGCACTTCCGCCTGTGTCAAAAACAATAAGACTTACGCTATACGTACCTGGTTGTGCGAAAGTACTAGGTAAAACCAATGAACTTGAGATTGAACAATTATCAGAGAATTGTCCTATGTCATTTGCGGTAAGTTGATTTTCAACGCTCCAATTGTTTATGTCATTACAAATAACTACGGGTGCTACTAGGTCAACTACTGTCACTGTAGAGGTACAATTGCCTGTGTTACCTTGATTATCGGTGACTGTTAGAATCACCAAATTTGGGCCTAAGTCTGCGCAAGAAAAACTTGATAAATTAACTTCAAAGGTGGATATATCCTGTCCTGATCCGTTATAGACCATTTCAGGTGAAATAGTAGCATAACCGGTTTGATCTAGTCCAATTTCTACGTCCTGACATACTGCTAGTTGTCCGTAACTATTAGAATGAATTAGAAGGCTTAAAATGATTAATGTGAAGATATGACGCATGAGCATTAGTAGTTTGTATTTGACTAACTCATACGATTAGTATAGGTGATTGGTTACATTAAAAGATGAAACTACGATTAGTTCATAACTATTTATGCAAATAACTGACAGGCAACAATACCTGCTGTTTCACTTCTCAAACGGTAAGCCCCAAGATCTAGACCTACAAAGTCGTTTTCCGACGCAAGCTCGACCTCCATTTTGGTGAAACCACCTTCAGGGCCGATTAAGACAAGGGAAATATCTTTAAAGCTCTTCTTTAGATGTTGTTTGTCAATGTTATGACAATGAGCAATGTATTTGCTCTTTATGCCTAAGGATAAAATCTCTTCAAACGGTGTAATCTCAGACAATTCAGGAAGCCATAGGCGGCCGCTTTGCTTCATTGCCGAGATCATTTTTTTTATCAGTCGTTCTTTTTTAATGACCTTACGCTCACTATTATCGGTAAGCATAGGGATTACTCTTTTCACCCCAATTTCTGTCGCTTTCTCTAGAAACCACTCAAACCTATCCATGTTCTTGGTTGGTGAAATGGCAATCGTCAGTTCTGATTCGGGCGGATTTTGGGCTAAAAGTTTCACGACTTTAATAAGGGTGGACTTTTTGTGTAATCGGAATATTACCCCTTCTATTAGAGTGCCAAACCCATTAGTTACATGAATCAAATCATCCTGTTGGCATCTCATCACCTTAGTCACATGATGTGACTCTTCAGCGCTCAATTCAAACTCAGAGACTCCTTCTGTCAGTGATGTTGAATAGAATAGTCGAATTTCTTTTTTTACTTTCATCTAAAAAAAAGCCCAATACGCTTAACACATTGGGCTTTATTAAGTATATTTAGTTTATATTAAGCCACAGCTATTTTTGGTGCTGCATTCATAATTTCTTCATTGGCTTCAGAGGCATATTCTTCAAAATTATTGATGAATTTTTCTGACAATTCAATTGCCTTAGCATCATATCTGCTCTTATTTTTCCATGTATCTCGTGGGTTGAGAATTGTCGTTGGTACTTCAGGACAGGAAGATGGCATGGACAGTCCAAATACTGGGTGAGTATTAAAATCCACACTATCTAAGGCCCCTGTCAAGGCAGCAGTAATCATAGCGCGGGTATATTTCAATTTTATTCGTTCTCCAACACCGTACTCTCCTCCACTCCATCCTGTGTTTATCAACCATACTGTCACTCCTGACTCGTCCATTTTATTGCCTAACATTTCGGCATACTTCGTTGGGTGAAGTGGCAAAAATGGGGAGCCGAAACAGGCAGAAAACGCTGTCTGTGGTTCATTTATTCCTTCCTCAGTTCCTGCAACTTTAGCAGTATATCCTGATATAAAATGATACATAGCTTGCCCACGTGTCAACTTGGATATCGGAGGTAGAACACCAAATGCATCTGCCGTTAGAAAGAAAATATTCTTAGGATTGTCTCCTTTTGAGGGAACCATTATGTTATCAATATGCTGTATTGGATAGCTCACTCTAGTATTTTGGGTAATGGATACATCTTCGTAATTCACGGTAGAAGTATCTTCATTAAATCCAATATTTTCTAATAATGCTCCAAATTTAATAGCATTATAAATCTGAGGTTCTTTATCTTTAGATAGATCAATAGTTTTAGCATAGCATCCACCTTCAAAATTAAAAACAGTATTACCATACCATCCATGCTCATCATCACCAATTAATCTTCGTTTAGGGTCTGAAGACAAGGTGGTCTTGCCCGTTCCTGATAACCCAAAGAAGATAGCCGTATCTCCATCCTCTCCAGTATTGGCAGAGCAATGCATTGGAAGGACATTATGCACATGTGGCAGAACAAAGTTCATCACGGAGAACATTCCTTTCTTAATTTCACCAGTATAGCCAGTACCTCCGATTAATATAGTCTTTTTTGTAAAGTTGATAATAGCGAAGTTGTGTTGTCTTGTGCCATCAACCTTTGGATCTGCCATAAAACCTGGTGCATTTAAAATGTGCCACTCTGGGCTAAAGTTTTTTAATGCTTCCAAGTCAGGCCTTAAAAACATATTATAGGCAAATAGACTTGACCAAGGGTATTCAGATACCAATCGAAGTTTCAGTTGGTATTTTTCATCCGCACCAACGTAAGCATCACGTACATAGACTTCTTTTGCTTCAAAATACTTTATCATTTTCTCTTGAAGGGCGTCAAACTTGGCAGAATCAAACTTTAGGTTAATGTCTCCCCACCAAACAGCTTCTCTAGTGATATCATCTTCTACGATAAATCGATCCTTTGGTGAACGACCAGTAAACTCACCAGTATCAACAGCAAGAGCCCCTGTATCAGTAAGTAGACCCTGTTCATTAATAATAGTATCTTCAATAAGGTCTGAAGGATTTAAATTCCAATAGGCTGTTTCTATTTTGTCCAGTCCTAAATAGTCAAGATTGGCATTGTCTGCCATTCTTCCATAATGTTTCATAATAAATATATTCTCCTTCCTATAAGGTAAAACCAACTTTATCTGATTATTTACACCTCAGAAGGAATTGTTTTTCATATTAAATAGGCGACAAAAATAATCAAACTATCCATGCTGAAAAAGGATAATACCTATATAATTCTGAACAAACACGGTTGATAAATACTTAGCGTTATTTCTGACGGAGCTTATGCAATTGACAATGTGAAGGTTGCGATCTAAATAAGTCTCTTAAAAGACACTATTTGTTCAATATAATAGCACAAATTGGATGTCTGCATCAATACTCTACAAAGGTGTTTTAATAAAAAACCAAACAATCGCTTAATTTTCTGAGGGCTTATTTTTAACTTTGCAAAAAAAGCATCAAAATGGGAGGACACTCAGAACCACAAAAAAACGAAGTATTAGGGCCAGTACTATTTGCTCTTACCATAGCATTTACGCTTGTCACGATTATTTATTTTTGGAGCAGGTAGCACCTACCCTTAAGATAATAGATTATAGGTTTTGTGATTTTTTAAGAATCTTATGAATCACGGAATCATCTAGTTGCGTTCTTAGCATGATCATCAAATTGGATAGAGCCTTTTCTTTTGTCATCTTTATTGACACCAGACTTTGGCTTTTAATCACATCATTGTCTCCAATATTTACAATCCACTTACCCTTTAGTTTAACATAACCATCTTTGTCAAGGGTTTGAATTTCAATATATGGCGTTAGTTTAACGGCATTGCCACTTGTATGCTTTTGATAGGGTTCTAATGCTTCACTGATTAGATTCACGGCCATTTGAGTATATTCCGATTCGGGATCAATAAGCACCTCGAAGGGTGGAAACTCTCTTTTAATCTCAATTCTCTTTTGTAGAGGAGATAGTGTTCTATACAATAGCTGTATTAATTCATTTCCATCTGTTCTAAGCTTTTCAAATAAATCACATTTCAATACGACAACTGATTTGTTCAATTTAATGGGTAAATTCCCAACAAGTATGTCGTATTCATTCACATGAATCTGGTCATGATTAATACCTGCAACATCCACATCCACTTTTACGGCACCTGATTGTTCGCCATTATAGTCCACATTGAAGGAGAGCACATTTTTGTAGCTATTGTCTGAATTCAGGATGATACCGGACGAAGGATTTGTTTGAAAGCTCAACCCTACTCTTAAAGCTTTCATTTCATCATAGATTAATTTATCAAGAAATACCTTAGTCCCATTAATATCAACTGCTGTGTTCTCGCCTATTAAGTCTTGAATCGCTAATAATCCATTAGAAAGCGATTCGGCGGCTTCCCAAGGAAGGTTTTTTAACTTGAATTCCTGTGCTTTAGCATAGCTCTCCTTAGCCTGCGAAAGCTTCATTAACCTCATTCGCTCAAATGAATCTAGCACTGTCTTTTTGTTTATTTTGAATGATCCAAATATTTCCTGATCCGTTTTGAATATAGACTCCAAAGCCATGTTTTCAATTCTTGCGCTAATAATTCTTAGCCTTGATCGATTATATGCAGAAATATTCTTGCCGTCTAGATTCAACTCTTTTCCCCAATCTACACCAGTTTCTCCTAAATCATTCATAATTTCAGAAGCAAACGCCAGTTTCGCTTCATTCTCTAGGGATACGATTGCTAATGACTCCTCTTCAACGAGTGGAACGGAAACAATCTTGTGATAATCCTCCTCACTCTCTGACAGTTTCTCCATCCACTTTAATTTCTTTCTTTCCCAGTCAATTACTCGCTCTGTGGATGAACACTGTACGAACAAACCAGTTATGAATATAAACAATAGGATCCTTTTCATGATAAACTTTTATCTAAAGATACGACCGAAATTGATTATTAGTGTCCTTTTAGCAAGAAATTCGATGAGTGGTGTTTTTTTGACCTAAGAGTTCCATTTTCTGTTTGCTGATAATCATGCTCTAGATTAGATTGCGATTGAAAAGGATTTGTTTCTTAGTGGTTATTTTGCACACGACCTTTTAGAAACCGCTTATTGTCATTAGATTATCACTAGGATAAAAATTGTGACTAATAAACTCTTATTTATATTCATTCTACTCTATCAATTATTATCTTTGCAATATGATATCAAATACCCCCAAAGCCCCTTATTATGCAGTTATTTTTAGTTCAACCCTCATGGATGAAATAGAAGGCTACGATGACATGGCTAAAAAAATAGATCAAGAACTTGAGAGTCAAGAAGGATTTCTAGGCGCCGAAACAGCAAGAGATGGAATTGGAATAACTGTATCTTATTGGAAAGATGTAAACTCTATTCTAAAGTGGAGGGACAACGAACTCCACCAATTGGCACAGCGCGAAGGACGATTGAAATGGTATAAAGCGTTTAAATTACGTATTGCCAAAGTGGAACGTGACTATGGCTTTGTAAGAGAAGAGTAAACACGTAAAATATTATGATAGAATACTTGCTGAAAACTGCATTAACCATACTTCTTCTTTTTATAGTAACAGATACTTTCGCTCAGCATCCAGGTTCTCAGCAAAGAAAATCGCAACACTCTAGTGGCAATGGCGAGATATTTGGACAGGCGCTTGACTCATTAAGTAATGAGCCCATCGAGTATGTTACTATTAGTTTAATTCAGATGTCCAATGACTCCATTGTAACTGGTACAGTAACAAATGGTAAAGGCAAGTTTAATCTAGAAGGCATAGCTTATGGAAACTACAAGATACGCTTCGATTTCGTTGGGTATAAACCAAAGACCATTGAAAACATCACTGTGAATGAGAAAAACTTGATTCACGACCTTAAATCAGTGAACATATTTTCATCCATTCAATTAGGCGAAGTCACCATTGACGGAAAAAAACCTGCGATATCCTATGAGATAGATAAAAAAGTCATCAATGTGAGTGACCAAGACACCGAAACTGGTCAAAGTGCTATTCAAGTTCTAGAAACTATTCCATCTATCGATATAGGTATAGATGGAAATGTAAGTCTAAGAGGAAGTCAGAGTTTTACTTTGCTCATAGATGGAAAGCCCAGCGCTTTGAGTGTTACAGATGCGCTCAATAGTATTCCCGCTTCCGCTATTGAGAATATTGAGATTATCACCAATGCCTCAGCCAAGTATGAAGCGGAGGGTGTCAGTGGCATCATCAATATTATTTTGAAAAAAAAGAAGTTGGAAGGGTCAAGTCTTCTTGCCAATGTGAGCTATGGTAATTTCAATAATCACTCTGCTAATATATCAATCAATCATAACCAAAATAAATGGAGCTTTAATGTCAATGGCAGCATATCTGCGTTCAATAGACCACGTACACTTAGTTCACAACGAACCTCATTCAATGATTCCATTACGACGGTCGTAAATTCTACTGGGGACGATTTTTTTAAACATGGATTTAATAAGATTGGTACGGAGATTTCTTTTAGTCCCAATTCTGCTCATTCTTTGACCTTTGGAACAGAAGTGGGTCATCTAAGCATTGACAATGGGGGTGAAATACATTTTACGGAAAGGCAAAACAGCATTATTACTAGTGAATATGACAATGTTGAGTATGCCATTCGTGATTTCAATACCTTTAGATCTTTTCTCACTTACAGACATAATATTAAGAGAGACACTAAGCATTATCTAGAGTTAACGACGTTATATAGAACTCGTGAAGGGGACGAGACAGCTATTACAGAATTTTACAATCTCAATAATGAGTTGACTCGAGCCACTAAATATACAGAGACTGGACCTACAAGCTTCATTAGGTTCAATATCGATTATTCGAAGTCTTTCTCAAATAATAATAAATTTGAAATAGGCTCGCAAATCCAATTTGGTACGAGTGGTGATGATGGAAAGAACTATAATCTCGATATAGACAGCCAAGAATTTGTGTTAAATCCAATTTATAGTTCACAAGTAGACTATACTAGAGATATTATGGCCTTGTATACGCTCTATAAAGGCAAGGAGAATAAATTAGGCTACCAAGTTGGACTGAGGGCGGAGAAAACCATTAGAAATATTACTGCGGATAACTTCAGTGATTTTACTAATATTAACCGAATTGACTTCTTTCCATCGGCACACCTCTCCTACTCTCTTCCCAAAGAACAACAATTAATGTTGAGTTACTCCAGGCGAATAAATAGGCCCAGAAGTTGGTATTTTGAGCCATTTCTCACATGGCAAACGGCATATCAATTAAGACAAGGAAATCCAGATTTACTTCCTGAATATATCAATGCTTTTGAATTAAACTGGAATAAAGCATTGGGTGAAAAAGGGAATGTATCTATTGAAACCTATTTTAGAAAGATCGAGAATGTAATACTTCGTGTGAATGAAGTTTTTGAAGACAATATTTTAATCACCAAACCTCATAATATTGGTGAATCTATTTCATTTGGTGCGGAACCTTCTATTAGCTATAAGATATCAAAATGGTGGCGTGCGAACTTAGGGGTCAATTTATACAGCTATTCGCTTACTGGGCAAATTTCTGATGAGCCCTTTGATCAAGATGCTTTCGTATGGTCCTCGAAGATGAGCAATACTTTCACTTTTGGAGAGGGTTGGAAATTTCAAATTTCTCCACAATATACTGGGGCTACTATCACACCACAAGGTACAGCTAAAGCAATATTCAGGACCAACACATCCTTGAAAAAAACACTTCATAACGGAATGTATTCTTTCGGATTGCAAGCAAGGGATGTCTTTTCTACTTCAAAAAGAGAGGTAGAATCTACTGTGGGAACTGTTTTGCTTCATACTATTAGAGAGCCTAGAACGCCATTCGTATCCGTTAATTTTTCTTTAAAACTGAATAACTATCAGAGGAAAATGGGTAGACGTGGAATGGAAGATGATTTTTAATCCTTAACTCCAATCTGCTGAAAAGACAATAATATTTCGTCTATTAGTTGATTTATCTTTCTATTTAAGTATGTAGATTTGCTTGAAATTAATGTTACAATAAAAAATTAAAAAATGAACAAGATAGCAGTTATCGGTGCAGGCACCATGGGAAATGGAATTGCGCATACATTTGCCCAAAAAGGATTTAATGTAAAGCTAGTGGATATATCTAAAGACCAATTAGAAAAGGCGATGGTAACTATTGGCAAAAACTTGGATCGGATGGTCGCAAAAGATAGGATATCTGAATCTGACAAGAGTGATACTCTGTCACGAATTGAAACATCTACGGATATGGCTACGGCTATATCGGATGTTGACTTGGTGGTTGAAGCTGCCACTGAAAATGTTGACTTGAAGTTGAAAATTTTCAAACAGATGGATGAGTTTTCCAAAGAATCATGTATTCTTGCGACGAATACTTCTTCCATAAGTTTAACAAAAATTGCTGCGGTGACTGGCAGACCTGATAAAGTAATTGGCATGCATTTTATGAATCCAGTTCCGGTGATGAAATTAGTGGAGGTTATTAGAGGCTATGACACATCGGATGAAGTAACCAAAACAATTTTTGAGATGTCAGTTAAATTGGGCAAATCACCTGTTGAGGTAAATGATTATCCAGGGTTTGTTGCTAATAGAATACTAATGCCTATGATTAATGAAGCTATCTACACGTTGTATGAAAGTGTAGCTGGTGTGCAAGAAATTGATACTGTTATGAAATTAGGCATGGCTCATCCAATGGGGCCGCTTCAACTAGCGGATTTTATTGGTTTGGATGTTTGTCTAGCAATTATGAACGTATTACATGATGGATTTGCTAATCCCAAATATGCACCATGTCCATTATTGGTGAATATGGTTATGGCTGGAAAACTAGGAAGGAAATCAGGAGAAGGTTTCTATAAGTATACTAAAGGGTCAAAAGATCTTGTGGTATCCTCTAGATTGTCATAATAGAGCTACGGATATAATAATTCTTGTTAACAGAGCTACACATAAGATTCTTGTTACCCCCGTATCCAAAAAAAATCAGGGATTAAGAAAGCAACAATATTAGGTTTTAAAACACCAAAATTTTAGTGTTATAATATCAATGTATTCGTGACTTTTGTTGGACTTGTTTGCTTGAATATCTCATGTAGGACTGCAGAGTGTAGATGTTGCTAAGCCTTTCGAATTATCAATAAATCCAGACATTACACTTCCTTTTTGGAGTAAATAAGTAACTTCTTTAATGATATAAAAAAAGCCCCTACATTGAGGGGCTTTTTTTATATTCCATAGAATATTATAATTATTTCATTGCTTTAATTTTATCAAGCATGTTTAATCTAACATAAATTTCTTTTAAGGACTGCACTGTACCTGGGTCTGTTGGCTCGATTTCATAGGCCTTTTCGAGGTATGGAAGAGCAGTTGTGAATAAAGCTGTGGCTTTCTCTGTTCCTTCTTTCATAGCCTTTGTTGCATTTAGATCCATTTGATTCACGTCCTTTATAATACCGGCAGCTTCATTGTAGTATGATGCTCCGAGATTGTAATTAGCCTCAAAATAATCAGGATTTAATGCTATTGCCTTTTCATAGGCTGCTCTAGCTTCTGGTTTCTTATCAAGACTATCATAAACACTGCCTGCAGTATATCTCAACATAGCATTTTCAGGGTCATTCTCAAGTGATTTTTCAAGATTGCCTAATGCTTCTTCCAACTTTCCATCATTAAGGTATACATTTATCTCTGTAATCAATAAATCTTGATCCGCAGGGAATTTTTGTAGACCTTCTCTTAGAATTGCGAGTGCTTGCTCTTTGTCACCCATTTTATTAAGGGCATCATATGTTAGGATGTACAGGTTACGGTCTGGAAAGTTCATGTCCAGCGCTGTTCTGTAGTATTTTATCGCATTTTCATAATCCTCGGCTCTATTGGCAGATAAACCAGCATTTGTAATCGCAGTAGAATCTACAATCCCCATCTTTTCAGCCATCATGCATGCATTGTCAAAACTCTGATATGCACCTGCAAAATCTTCAAGATTGTACTTATTTATACCATCGTTGACAGCGATGTTTTCCATTATTGCCAATCCTCGTTTATTCTCATCTTCATATCTATTTTTGGTATCTAGTTCCATTGCTTTGATATATGAGTCGGCGCCCAATTTCACAGGATCTTTCGACAATTCAGAAAAACCATCTTTAGAAATAAATCTGCCTAACAACTGATAGATATCACCCCTATATCGCCAAGTTTTTTCTTTTACAGAAGTCTTCTCATGGGAGATAGCTGGTTCAATAAATTTAATGGCATCAGCAATTTTATTCTTTACCTTAGTCAAGTCTTCTGGAGACATTGTTTCCATATCATTGTTGGCAACTAATGCTAAAGCATCATTGTATGATAATCTTGCATTTTGAACAGCACTCGATTGAGCAACGGCAAAATTGATGAATAACATAGCAACCGCTATGCTGAATATGTTTTTAGTTTTCATTTTTTTGATTTTTATTGTATTCATAATTATTTAATTGAATACCATTAGTTATTGATACCAATTATAGATTAATAATTCCTTTGGTTTATAATTGCCCAAAGATACTTATTAATCTATAATTTGAATATCAAGAATGTTGCCAAATGTTATTCTTCTTCGTTAGAGGTTGGCGTTAAGCCTTCTGCAGTTGATGTTGGTGGGTTGTCTTCATCGTCACTTACATCGTCTAATGGTGCATTTTGATCATTTTCGATATGTGAGATTGATACTTTTGCTACAGCAGCAATTTGATCTTTTCCTTTAAGATTAATCAACTTAACACCTTGCGTTGCTCTACCCATCACACGCATCTCTGATACTAATAATCGAATGGCAATCCCGGACTTATTAATAATCATCAATTGATCGTCATCCATTACTTGTTTGATTGCAATCAGACTACCTGTTTTTTCAGTGATACTAATAGTTTTAACTCCCTTACCCCCTCTGTTGGTGATTCGATAGTCATCCACTTTGGATCTTTTACCATACCCTTTTTCAGAAACGACTAAGATGTTTTCATCTTCTCCTTCGACACAAACCATTCCGATTACAATGTCCTTATCGCTACCAAGTCTTATTCCTCGAACACCGGAAGCAGTACGACCCATTGCTCTTGTTTTAGCTTCTGGGAATCTAATTGCTTTCCCTTCTTTAGTGGCAATAATTATTTCATTTTGACCATTTGTCAATTTCACTTCTAGTAATTGATCTCCTTCTTTAATTGAAATGGCACGAATACCATTTGATCTTGGTCTACTGTAAGCCGCAAGAGTTGTTTTCTTAACGACACCCTTGGCAGTACACATCACTACGAAATTGTTCTCAATATACTCTTGATCTCTAAGGTCTTTTACATTCAAGTAGGACATTATTCTATCACCAGGCTCAACATTAATGAGGTTTTGAATAGCTCTTCCTTTAGAGGTTTTACTTCCTTCGGGAATTTCGAAAATCCTCATCCAGTAGCACTGACCTCTTTCAGTAAATATTAATAAGAAGTTATGATTGGTTGCAACGAAAAGGTGTTCTAGGAAATCTTCATTTCTTGTCGTACTTCCTTTTGAACCGACACCTCCTCTACCTTGCGTTCTATACTCGTGTAGCGAAGTCCTTTTCATATAGCCTGCGTGAGAGATTGTAATTACTACTGACTCATCTGCAATAAGGTCTTCTATACTTACTTCTGCTCCACTTAATTCTATTTGAGTTCTTCTTTCGTCGCCATACTTTTCACGTACTTCTACTAGCTCATCTTTAATGATAGTCATTCTCATGTCTTCATCACCAAGTATCGACTCTAAATGTTCAATTGTCTTCATCAATTCATCAAATTCTTCACGGATCTTATCTCTTTCAAGTCCGGTTAGTTTTTGGAGTCTCATGTCCAAGATAGCTTTTGCTTGAATCTCAGATAAGTTGAATTCTTTCATCAACCCTTCTCTAGCTATTTCAGGGGTTTGACTTGCACGAATAAGTTTAATAATAGCATCAAGATTGTCAATAGCTATCAATAATCCTTCAAGAATATGCGCTCTAGCCTTGGCTTTTTTGAGTTCAAATTCAGTCCGTCTTACGACCACTTCATGTCTGTGTTCCACAAAGGCACTTATCATGTCCTTGAGGTTAAGAAGACGAGGACGCCCTTTTACTAGGGCAATATTATTTACAGAAAACGAAGTTTGTAGAGAGGTATATTTAAAAAGAGTATTTAGCACTACATTTGGAATTGCATCTCGTTTTAATTCATATACGATACGCATCCCCATTCTATCTGACTCATCACGGATGTCGGATATTCCTTCAATTTTTTTATCATTAATTAAATCAGCGGTTTTCTTAATCATATCCGCTTTATTCACTTGATACGGAATTTCATCTACGATGATAACGTCTCTTCCAGTCTTAGTTTCTTCGAACCTTGTTCTAGCTCTCATCACTATTCTACCTCTTCCAGTTTCGAAGGCACTTTTAACACCCTCATAACCGTATATTGTACCACCGGTTGGAAAGTCAGGTGCTTTTACATACTCCATTAGACCTTCGATATCGATATCGTTATTCTCAATGTAAGCGATAATCCCATTGATAACTTCTGTCAGATTGTGAGGCGCCATATTGGTGGCCATACCGACAGCTATCCCACTAGCTCCGTTGACTAGAAGGTTCGGAATACGAGTAGGAAGAACACTTGGTTCGGTAAGTGAATCATCAAAGTTATTAACAAAATCGACTGTTTCCTTATCCAAATCAGCTAAAAGCTCCTCACTTACTCTTCTTAATCTCGCTTCAGTATAACGCATTGCTGCAGGACTATCACCATCCACAGATCCGAAATTACCTTGTCCATCCACGAGTGGATATCTCAAAGACCAATGCTGTGCCATACGTACCATGGAGAAATAAACTGAGCTATCACCATGTGGATGATACTTACCAAGCACCTCTCCAACTATTCTTGCAGATTTTTTATGGGCTCTACCAGCGGACAATCCCAAGTCCAACATTCCGTACAAAACCCTTCTGTGCACAGGTTTTAAACCATCTCGAACATCAGGCAATGCTCTTGATACAATAACACTCATCGAATAATCGATGTAAGCGCTTTTCATTTCTTCCTCAATACTTACTTGTACAATATTTTCTCCCTCTATCATGTAATTCTATATTTCTTTTATTAGGTTGTGCATTGTTTACAATAATAACGTCAGCATTTTAACTATAAAATCTGATAATAAATGCCATCAATATAATCGCGTTCGAAAATACAATTATGGTTCGAGATGAAGGCGTAAAACCAACTGTAAATTATTAACAAAATTCTATGGAAAAAAGACCCTTTTATATTGACATATTCAAATAGGATAAATACTTTTATAGTCTGAACGAAGAATGATTTAAGATAATTCTTTTGGCTTGAATTTTGATTCAGCAAAAGAGACGTATAAGAGAAACCTAAGATAGAGTTTTTACGTAGTATCAAATAAGTCACCAAACATTAATATTATGGAAGCAAGATTTTCACCAAGAGTTAAAGAAGTAATCGGATTTAGTCGAGAGGAAGCCCTTAGACTTGGTCAAGACTATATAGGCGTTGAGCATTTGATGCTTGGAATCCTACGTGAGGGCGAAGGATCCGCTATTCGGTATCTAACCACTCTCAATATAGATTTAATGGATTTGCGACAATCCATTGAGAATAAAATTAAACCAAGTCTATCTTCTAAAAGATCCGTTTCAGATATTCCATTAGTAAAGCAAGCAGAAAGGATATTAAAAATAACCTACCTAGAGGCAAAATTACATGGCAGTACGAGTATTGGCACAGACCATTTGCTTCTGTCCATCTTAAAAGATGAAAACAACATCATACATCTTCAGTTGAAAGAATTGGGCATTGATTACGATATGGTACACGACTTAGTAATGAGTGAAAGTGTAGAAAGTCCAAAAGCGGATTTCCCTGCAGACGATGATCCTGGGGATTTAGGTTTCGGAGATCCAAGTGGTGGTGGTAGTAGTGGCGGCAGTCAAGGAGTGCCAAAAAGACCTGCCAATACAAAGTCTAAGACACCTGTCCTTGATAATTTCGGGAGAAATTTGACCCTACTAGCAGAAGAAGGAAAGCTTGACCCTATAGTAGGAAGAGAAAAAGAAATAGAAAGAGTATCTCAAATACTAAGTAGAAGGAAGAAAAACAATCCAATTCTTATTGGTGAGCCTGGTGTGGGTAAATCTGCCATTGCCGAAGGACTGGCACTAAGAATCGTACAAAAGAAAGTATCTAGGGTATTGTTTGGGAAAAGAATTGTAGCGCTTGATATTGCTGCACTTGTGGCTGGCACAAAATACAGAGGTCAATTCGAAGAAAGGATGAAGGCTGTTATCAATGAATTGGAAAAATCAGATGACGTAATTCTATTTATTGATGAAATACACACTATTGTTGGTGCAGGTGGAGCAAGTGGTTCACTTGATGCTTCCAACATGTTCAAACCCGCCCTTGCGAGGGGAGATATTCAATGTATTGGTGCTACTACATTAGATGAGTACAGACAATACATTGAAAAAGATGGTGCTCTTGAAAGAAGATTTCAGCAGGTATTAGTAGAACCTACTAACATTGAGGAAACCATCGAGATACTACAAAACATTAAGGACAAGTACGAAGACCATCATGGTGTAAGCTATACGGATGAAGCGATTTCTGCTTGTGTAACCCTCACCTCTCGCTATGTGGCTGACCGACATCTTCCAGACAAAGCAATTGACGCTCTAGATGAGGTAGGTTCTAGGATTCACATCTCTAACATCACAGTGCCGAAAGAAGTATTGGATTTAGAAAAAGAGATTGAGGACATTAAAGAGGAAAAAAACAGAGTTGTAAAAAGTCAAAAATATGAGGAGGCAGCACAACTTCGAGACAAAGAGCGACAGTCTGTGGACAAACTTGAGCAAGCGAAAAGAAAGTGGGAGAATGAAGCCAAACTTCATCGAGTAGAAGTGTCTGCGGAAGATGTTGCCGAAGTGGTATCCATGATGACTGGTATTCCTGTTCAGAAAATTGCAGAAAAAGAAAGTGGATTACTAGCTCGAATGTCGGAGGTGATACAAAAAAGTGTGATCGGACAAAATGAGGCAGTAAAGAAAATTGTGAAGGCAATTCAAAGAAACCGTGCAGGACTAAAAGACCCTAATAAACCTATCGGTTCCTTTATATTCTTAGGACCTACCGGTGTTGGTAAAA
The DNA here is from genome assembly GCA_024279715.1 of Bacteroidota bacterium. Classification (GTDB taxonomy): domain Bacteria; phylum Bacteroidota; class Bacteroidia; order Flavobacteriales_D; family JABDKJ01; genus JAJRRH01. Next base: position 4,485 of record JAJRRH010000089.1, on the reverse strand, counting down.
CTCAATTGGCAAAAGTTCTTGCCAAATTCATGTTTGACTCTGAAGAATCATTGATTCGAATAGACATGAGTGAATATATGGAAAAATTTGCTATCTCTCGCCTTATAGGAGCTCCTCCAGGGTATGTAGGATATGAAGAAGGTGGTCAATTGACTGAAAAAGTACGTCGTAAACCATATTCAATTATTCTTTTAGATGAAATTGAAAAAGCACATCCAGACGTATTTAACTTGCTCTTACAAGCGCTAGATGATGGTCAACTGACGGATAGTCTAGGGAGAAAAATTGATTTTAGAAATACTATTATCATCATGACTTCCAATATTGGGGCTCGTCAACTTGCGGAGTTTGGATCAGGTGTTGGTTTTGGAACCAAAGCCAAAGAAGATTCAAAGGCAGCTAATGCAAAAAGCGTTATTCAAAAGGCTTTAAAAAAGACATTCGCTCCGGAGTTTCTTAATAGAATTGATGATGTGATTTTATTCAACTCCTTAAAAAGAGAGGATATTCATAAGATTATTGATATTGAATTGAAAAAATTATTTGCTAGAGTTGAGGACTTAGGTTTTACCATTAAAATGAATGAAGAAGCTAAGGATTTCATTGTTGATAAAGGTTATGACGAGAAATATGGTGCTAGACCATTGAGTAGAGCTATTCAAAAATATCTTGAAGATCCACTTGCTGAGGAGATTATTAATAATAATCTAGAAGAAGATGATGTCATTCAAGTAAGTATGAATAAGGACAAGTCCGACATTATGTTGAAGATAAAGAAAGGCAAGAAAACTTCAAAGAAAAAAGAGAAAACAAAGGACGAAGAATAATTTAAACATATTCTTTTCCAAGCCCCTACTCTATTATTTCATCATTGATGATGTACATAGACTAGGGGTTTTTATTTTATAACAATTATATGGCATATCGTTTACTTTACATCTTCTCATTTCTATTCTATAGCTTGAGTGGTCAATCTCAAAATGAATCAAAAACATTTACGCCGGTATTAGAATTCTACCCCAGTAGCGATTTGTGGCTTAACACCATAGAAATAGAATCAGATAATAGCCGTACCATTGACTTTATTGGCATCTCTGGTTATGAGTCAATTGGATCGACTGGCGGAAAGTTTAAATATCGTTATTCGACTAATAGTTTATGGTCTGATTGGTCTTACTTCAATTATACTACTGATAACTTGGATCGACATAGACGTCCGTTTGAAGGACTACCTATACTTGGATCAATCGATAAATTACAAATTGCATCGGAAAGACAACAAGAGGTGACTATAAGGTTATTCATTAGTTATCAATCCGATAAGGAAAGTATTCATACCGCTGATTACGCAAGATCAAATTGCAGCTGTGAATTCCCTATTATCTGTAATCGAGATTGCTGGTGTCCTGATGGTGACTGTGCGCCTGTACAATCTCCCCTACCCACTATTCCAAGCCATATTATAGTTCATCATTCTGCTGGATTTAATACCAGTGACAATTTTGCCAATGTGGTTGCGTATTACTATGATTTGCATGTCAATACAAATGGTTGGGATGATATTGGCTATAATTGGCTCATTGATGCGAATGGTATCATCTATGAAGGTCGAGGTGACGCAGCTCAAGGCGCACACTTTAGCTGTATGAATGGCAATACTACAGGGATCTGTATGATTGGAAATTTCATGGAAACTACCCCAACCTTTCTAGCGATGAATTCTTTAGAGTCTCTTATGTCTTGGGAGCTTTGCGATAAAGGGCTTGACCCAACTGAGGTTACATGGCATGAGCCATCACAATTGAATTTACAGACAATCAGCGGACATAGAGATGGTAATCCCTCCACTTCCTCTCAGTCGTGTGCCTCTGGCACAGTATGTCCAGGAGATATGCTCTATGGTGTTCTGGATATCGTAAGAAATAATATAGCAGATAACAGTTGTTTGGATTTGAATACTGGCATAGAAGACGATGAACTCACAGAATTATCCATTTACCCAAATCCAGTAATTGATATCCTTAGAATCGATTATGGTATTCTTGAAATGGAAGCTGTCAATATTAATATTATCAACGCTTTATCTGAAACGGTATATTCCGAAAAGATGGAGAGTCATTCTAAAGTAGGTAGCTTGCGATTAAACCATCTCACATCAGGAATTTACTATCTATTGATTGACACTAGGTCTAGACGTTACTCGCAAATGTTCATCAAAAAATAGTCCTCTTGAATTTAAAAAGAAAGATACTAGAGAGCCACAGTCGCAGTAATATGATGGAAGCAGCTGAAGTTGTTGGTAGTGATTTTAAAAAGTGTAATGTCATTATCAGTATGATGCTCGGGGCCAATCTCAGGGAGCAGCAACTTGCTTCGGCGACGTACTACTATGTCATCAATAATAATCCAAACTGGATGACAAAGCATCTTAAAAGAGTCGTTGAACATATTATTAACAATAACACGCATGTTGGACTAAGACGAAATTATTTGAGGGTACTTGCAGAAAACCCAATTGCACAGGACTATATGGGGCCTCTTTTTGACTTTAATCTTAATCTTCTTCTCGATCATTCAGAAGGTGTTGGTGTTAGGGCATACGCAATGACAATACTTCAGAAAATATGTTATTTCGAACCGGAATTATCACGGGAGGTTATTCTTGGTATTAAAGAAGCTATGAAATGTGGTTATCCTGCTGTTACTGGTAGAGGTGCCAAGATAATTAGAGATTTGGAGAAACGAATTTGACCCCTCAAAATTCTAGAATTTGGGAATGACAACATATTTTTGATATTATATCATTGTCTGTTGTTTGATACTTTAACTGCGAACATGTCTACAAACATGTTGCTACAAACATGTTGCTACAAACATGTTGCTACAAACATGTTGCTACAAACATGTCGCTCCTCTGGGAGCTTTTAATGTGTTGTTTTTATTAACATGTTGCTACGAACATGTCGCTCCTCTGGGAGCTATTAATATGTTGTTTTTAATTACATGTCGCTACAAACATGTCGCTCCTCTGGGAGCTTTTAATGTGTTGTTTTTATTAACATGTTGCTACGAACATGTCGCTCCTCTGGGAGCTTTTAATGTGTTGTTTTTATAAACATGCTGCTACGAACATGTCGCTCCTCTGGGCGCTTTTTAGTGGCGTGGTTTTTTTACATAATTTGTGTACCCCTGTTGAATTATATTGTGTGTTAATTTTGCGATGTATATTTCATGTCTCAGGTTTTTGATTAACCTTTCAAAGTTTAATCATTGAAGGTTTCTTAGTGTTTTGTATCTCGTTGACATACAGACGGTTCATGGTATTGATATTATTCGTACATTTGGAGGTAATCCCATTTATATGAAAACGATCCAAGCAACGACCCTAGTTATGTGGACTTTAATTCTCACTACTTTTACTTCTTGTGGTGTGAAAAACGCTGAAATGCTTAGTTCTATTGACAATAAAAAGATAATTACCCTCTATAAACTATGTGGTGATGGTGAAAGTCGAACGATGACAGATCATTATCTTTTTAAAATTAAAGATGACCGGATAACGCTTACAGAAAAGCGTGGCGATAGAATTAAAAACAAACAAAGTTACAATACGGATATTGGAAATAGTTTAAAACAGTTTATCAAAGAGTCAAAAGAACGTACAGATGTTACAACTGCCTGTCAATATTACGTAAAGTGTGGAATTTCGGAATGTGCTATCTATCCAGATGATGATGACTTGATTCAATTTGAAAAAATTCTTATGGAAATAGACCGTGATAATTTGGCGAATAAATAGTACTTTCTCTATCCTAGTTTTGCTTTATTAAAGTCATCCGGTGTATTCATATTGAACAAGCTCATTTTGTCTGAAGGTTCTACTAAGTTAATGTCAGTATTAATCAGAATTTTACGGGGACAGGAATACCCTAAACTCATAAATTGTAATAAGTGTTGATATGCACTTGGCTCCCAAATGGTAAGCAATGGATCTGGAAATTTAGTCTCCTCATTGCGGAATGCAGTGGCTACTTTATTTGAATTCCTTGCCTCCAAAAGTTCTGTAAGATGTTTTTCTTTTACAAAGGGTAAATCCACTGCCATGACTAGCCAAGCGACGTTGGCATGTGTCATAAAAGCGGAAAGTATGCCGCCATAAGGCCCAAAATCATTTAATCTATCCATTATGATATACTCATTAGAGACAGTTTGTATCCCATGGTTATTATCCGCTACGGATATAAATGTCTTAGTGCATACATTGGATAGTAATTCATAGCCACGATCTAACATCGTCTTACCATCAATCGAAAGATTCGACTTGCTGGTGCCCATGCGGGTACTTTTTCCGCCATTCAACAATAGTCCGTATATTTCTGGACGTTTTGAGTTATACCATTTGTCAATCTCCTTTAGCCATTGAGACTCATTGTCCATAGACAATATTGGCGTATTCTTATTCAACACTTCTTTCAAGAATTCAGG
>JAJRRH010000088.1 GCA_024279715.1 Bacteroidota bacterium | reverse complement strand
GGTTTCAGCCATTGCTATTTATATTCTCCGGTGTATTGGCAGAGAGGGTAGGGCGGTACTTTTATTCGTGAAACACTAAAAAATAGTACAATTTTTTAGTTAGTCGAACTAACCCTGATTTAGAAACACCCAAATTTGGGGGTTTGAAAAACCCCAAACTTGCTGGGGTAACTTAATCACTGAAAAATGGATGATTTTTTTTTGGTTAATGGGTGAAAGTTGCTGCGCGATTATGAATTAGAATATTTCGATTATTAATCTAAAGAGAAATAGGGGCGCAATTCATCTATATTTACCTCGGCACACAATTGTTCAGAACAACACGGTAGCGTATACCTTATTATTTGAGGTGGGTAAGTCCTGTGATAAGCCCTCATCAGTTGTTGCTTTTAGAAGAAAAAAAACGTAATTTTACCTTCAATCTAAAATAATTCTTATCCTATGTCCTTACAATCCACCACCCAAATCTTTATCGACAGCGAAGAAATAGCAGCATTTAAGACCCTCAACCTACATCAGAATATTGACAATCATCACATGCTAGAGATTGTATGTCGTATGGATGTCCTCGAAAATTTGTCCACAGAACTGGCATTAGAGAGTAGGAATTTCCTCGGAATGCAAGTAACTGTACTCGTTTCATCCTTAGATACTTTGAGAGGATATGAAAAACTAACCTTTGAAGGCATAGTTACCGCTGTGCGAAGTGTCAAAGGTTTTGCACAAGGCATGGGAGATGAAATGGTCATAATAGCCCAGAGTCCAAGTTTTTTAACAGAAGATGGACCACACTACGCATCGTATAACGACGTAAGTCTATCCGATATAGTAGAAAAGACATTTCGTGAATATGACCACTCCTTGCTTAATGTGGTCATAGACCCAATGAATGACCTGAATATCCACTATTCTGTACAGCACAACGAAAGCGCCTTTCATTACATCAGTAGATTGGCAGCCCAGTACGGTGAGTGGTTCTATTACAATGGTACAAAACTCATCTTTGGCAAACCCGAAGAAGGCGAATTGCCCCTGACCTATAACTTTGACCTCAAAGAATACCACTTGTCATTGATGCCAATGGCGCAAAATTTCAAATTCTTTACCAATGACTACCTAGTAGATGAAGTGCATGAGAAAGATGCCAAAGAAGTTACTTCTGGGGTGAGTGGATTCAATGGATTCGTCGCCAACAAAGCAAAGGAGATATTCAATAAAGAAACAAAAATATGGCACAATCAATTCAATGATCCACAAGCCAAAGACCGGTTTGAAATGGGTGTGGAAGTACAGAAAAAAGCCATAGAAATGAACCAAGTGCGACTCGCAGGACGAAGCGATAATCCTGGTGTGCAATTGGGAAATATAGTACTGATAGAAGGCGGAAGATATAGAATCGTAAGTGTCGTACATTATGCGAATGAGTCAGGGGATTACAGCAACCAGTTCGAAGCAGTAACAGCAGAATATGATGCCTATCCAAAGACCAATATCCAAGCATATCCTCGAAGTGGTACGCAAACCGCCATCGTGATGAAAAATACCGATCCAGATGGATTGAGCCGAATAAGAGTACAGTTCCCGTGGCAAAAAGATATGGCGGAGATGACGCCTTGGATACGTATCGTCACACCACATGGAGGCAGTGAAAAAGGATTTCATTTCACACCCGAAATTGGCGAAGAAGTACTCATCGGATTTGAAGGAGGTAATGCCGAGCGACCATATATGCTAGGGAGTCTCTATCATGGCAATGCCAAACCTGAAAGCTGGAGAACAGACAATAACGATATCAAAGCCATTCGTACCCGAAGCGGACACACCATAGAGTTCAATGACACGCAAGGGCATGAAAGCATAACCATCATCGATAAGAATAAGAATACCGTATTCATAGATACCGCCAATAATGATATCACTATATCTGCCAATGAGACGATGACGCTGAACTCCAAGAATATGGTTATCAATGTAGAAGAGAATATGGACGTTACCGTCGGGCATAGCAAAACACTTAGTGTAACCGAAGATCTTACAGTACTTGCCAATAACAAAAGCGAACAAGTGGGCGAAGAGATTAAGATTATTAGCGCCACCTACGACCAAGAGGCACAAGAGATGACCACTAATGTAAGCGGAGAGATAACCACAGCAGCAGGAGGTAAAATAGTAATATCAAGCGCTGATACTATTGAATATGCTGAGTAAATGATGTTTAAGAATTTAAATTAAAAAAAATGTCTGTCACACTCAACCCTAATCGTTTTACAAGTACTGAGAATAGAAACTTATTTACAGGCGCAAAAGTGAACACCGGAAAAGTGCTAACCGGCACTTCCAGTCATGAAGATTTTACCCCTGAGGACTCCATCAATGTAACTATCAGTGTGTTTTTTGATGGAACTCTAAATAATAGATACAATGCTAGAGCCGGCAAGGCACATAGAAACAAAAGAGCCGGAAAAGAATATGATGCAAAAGTCTTAGACCACTTTATTGCAGATAGCGATGAAGATACTAGTTTCTATAATGATGAGTCCAATGTGTCGAAATTAGAAGAACAGTATATTTCCAAGAATGAAGAACAGAATAAACAGGTTAGCATTTATATTGATGGTATAGGAACAGAAGCCTTTGATGAAGATAGTACTTTCGGTTATGCGTTGGGGCAAGGCCCAACAGGCATTAAAGGTAAAGTAGAAATAGCTTGCTCTCAAGCTGCAAATGAAATAATACAAGCTGCTGAAGGAACAGATAGTGGAAAAATTAACACTTTGACTATTGATGCATTTGGTTTTAGCAGAGGGGCAGCAGCAGCACGACACTTTATTGCAGAACTCTATTTAAATAAAGGAGATGTCAAAGCAATATATGGAAATTCTCATAGCGCCCCTACCGTAATTTATTATGAAGTAGATGGGGGCATGATTGGTGAATTAATGGATAATGCAGGGGTGAAAGTCACAAGATTAGTAGTGCGTCATGTAGGATTGTTCGATACTGTTACCTCTTTAGGCGTACCTTGGTTTCATGAAATGAATGACCGATCCCTACGATTAGATCAAGTGAAAAAAGCAAAAAGTGTAGTGCAACTTACCGCTGCCGATGAACACCGTTCCAATTTTTCTCTAACAAATATTAACAAGGCAGTAAATAGTGGCGTAGGAATACAGATTGAATTACCAGGAGTGCATTCTGATATTGGAGGAGGATATATTGATGGAGCACCCGAGAAAGTTAAAATACAAACCTCTGGATGGCTTTCTAAACTCGAAATAGAAAAACAAAGATTGATAAATCAAGGATGGTACCATGATAGCCAAATGAAAATAGACGACTTTTGGGGCGTGTTATGGGGCACAAAAGATAGTGTAAGCAATAAGTACAGCTTTATACCCTTGCAGATGATGTGTCGATTCAGTGTGGAAAAAGGAAAGGTAGATTTCAAAAAGAATAAACTAAATAACAAATATAGAATTAGTGGCTCCGACATTTTGACACTTGCCAAGATGGAATTGGATAAATACGCATTCAACAATGGAAGTCCATTAAGATATGAAACATATACACCACTAATAAAAGAATTACGGAATAAATTTTTTCATTTTTCAGCCCACTACAAAGGATTTGCAAGTCCGATGTCGCCCAATATCGAAAATGGACAACGAATACGCAAAATATTTGAGGGCTAGATGAAATTTAACAAACTAATATTGATACTACTTTTACTATCTAGCATGTCTCATTCATGCCAGATGATAGATGATAATCCAACCGATAAAAATATGACGGAAAGAATACAATGGACGGCTGGAATAAGCGCACCAAAGAATTATTTAATGGAAGTTATGGAGGGGCAGTTCTTATATAATGAAGAACCCATTTTTATTCCCAAAGGAGATGTGAATATAGGATGGGGCAAGTCTGGTCGTGTTCATGTTGTGGGCTCTTTAGACAAACCTTTTCCAGATCAACTTGACATCACGTGGTTCTCGTTTCTTGAAGATAAATTCTATTCCGGTGTTTTTCCATTGCCTCGGGAGGAGATAAAAAAACTCTTTCACCAAGAACTCGAAACTTTTCTTGGGAATAATAAAGCGCATTATTCACAGCTTATTGTAGGTCTCGCTCCAGGAGGACTGGTGGTAGTATGGATTAATGCAGGAGGTCATCAACAAATCGTGGGAGTATATCATGCAGAGCAGATTGATTTAACCATGAAAGAACTGAACCCCCAGGGTATTCAGGATAGACAGGAATATATCAATATCTCATTAGGGGACTCCGGTATTTCCTCCGAAATAATGGATAGTATTAAGACAAATGGCGTAGAACTCAATCGATGGAAAACCTACCTCCATGAATATTCATGGATGCCAGTGATTCATCTTGAAGGAGGTGGGCAAATACAACATTATAGCATGCAACTCTACAATGGCGAAAGAGAAACAAAAGTACCTGTCGTGTATGACCTCCCTGAGCTGCCATTGGATAGAGCCGTAATAAAGCAATTTGGAATAAAGTGGAAGGATCTGAAAGGAAATTATTTTGGTGCAAAATTATACTTCGATGAAAGTGAAATTATGGACGCATTCCAGAAGCTAAACGACGGGAGTACTATAGAGATGAGGGTTTCCATAGATGAGTATAATAGCCATATTAATATAGTACTGAAAAATGAAAAAAATCAAGTCTCCCTAGCCAAGGTGAGAAAAAAAATATACGAGACCTCAGAATAAAACATAAAATAATTGAAAAACCCTGATCGAAATAGCAATTTAACTGTACCCCAACACAGCCGTGTAACGGATGTTGTGCATTATACCGCTGAAGTATATTCCCGAATTGATAGACAGGGAAAGGTGTCGGTTAATAGATTGGTAGAGAAGTTTACCTTGAAATATATGAAAGGGGACAAGGGAGATCAATTATTTGTGAGAGAAGTGTCGGATAGATTCTATGTCAATGCCAATAATTTTATTGTCAAAAAGCTAAATCGAGCACAACAACTTTCTCTAAAAGTTGCATCCATTAATGATAGATTGGAAATCAGAGTAGATAAACATTTGCAAATAATAAAAATAGTTAATTTAAAAGAAATCCAAGAGGAGTGGGAGAAAGTGCGAAGCCATATTTTAATGTCATTTGAAGATATTAAAGAAATGGTGGAAGACTTTGACTGGCAGATGAAGTCTGAAAATATTCAAAATGCCTTTTTGAGAGATAATTTTTTACACCATCTTTTTCCAGGAGTAGTACGCAAAGGATTTGTCAAAGGAGAAGAGATAAAACACAATAAAACGATAAGCAATGCCATATCCGATATAGATATTCCCATCGTTGAAGAGCGCCATCTGCTAACGCCAAAAAAATTATTTGAGAAGACTATTTCGATTGGAGTACAAGCAGCGATGGATTCTTTACATAGTAAGTTTCCGCTGGATAAGATTAATGTTTTTGTTGGAAAAATTTCTCCTTTAGATATCGATGAACTTAAGTTAGACATGGTTTATTCTGGAGGCTATACCGTGGATGAAATGACCAGTCAAATTGTTCTTGGGGAACTAGAATATAGTTTTACTATTGGAAAACTATATCAAAAAACCGTAAAGTATAACTTCAAAATGAAATAGCATGAGTGATAAAATTTTTGTATTGGATGGAGCGTTGCTTGAATGTACTATGGGACTATGTCCTGCTAAGTTACTTGTGACCGAAAATCGGAAGGTGAAGATTCAAGGCAAATTCAAAGCTACGGATGCCGATGTACAAGTGCCAGCAACTTTCGGTACGTGTAAGTTGAAACCCACGAGCGGAGGTTTTCTACCCTGTGTCCCCGCTTTACAAAAATGGATGAAAACCACCAAAAAATCTACATTAGGACCCACCAAAAAATTTCTTTTGGATGATTCTCAAACCATGTGCTCCACTGGTGGTTTGGTCACCGTAAAAGAGCCGATGCAGTTGAGCCTTATGGGAAGCATGAATGAACAATTTAAAGACATTGCAATGATGATTCCTGGCGCTATGATGGGGGATGATAAGTCACCAAG
>JAJRRH010000087.1 GCA_024279715.1 Bacteroidota bacterium | reverse complement strand
GATTGACCAAAACTTTCTCTCTCAACACTCAAACTCAAAACTGTTCCCACTTCGCTCACACAAATCAAAATCGACAAGAAAAATAAACCCCCATGTCCCCATTATTATAACTAGGAACAAGGCTCACATTTTTACTTTTCTTCACAGGATTAAAGTTCTTTAAAGGTTCGAAATGATATACCAATTTAGTCACTAAGATACCTATTCCTGCACCGACCATCACATCCGACAACCAGTGTTTGTTGTTCACCATCCTAAAAGCTCCTGTAGTAGTAGCTAATGCGTATCCGCTATACGCTAGTACTGGAGAATGAAGTTTAAATTCTTCATGAAGTACTGCCGCATTGGTAAATGCAAATGAAGTATGTCCAGATGGAAATGAGTGGGCAAAACCAGTGGGTCTTTCTTTGTCAATAGTATTCTTTAATCCGTGCGTAATAGCAGCAGTAATCACATTAGAAATAACAAGATATTTCGTCTGATCGAACCAGTGATTTTTTGCTTCTACTCCCAGTCCGTCTGCAATATACATCTCAGCGATGGGTACATACACAAGATAGTCATCAATTGGTAAATTGTAATCTTCGCCCACACTAGCTCGAATATCTCTTGTGATTTCTTTTTCAAACTCACTTCCAGTAATAGCAATTCCACCTATAATCAGCGCTGTAGGAATAACACTTTGTCTCAGTAAACTTAATTCACTTTTGACTTTTACATAGGGTCTATCCTCCTGCGAAGACGATTGAGAACTTAGGCTTTGTGAAAAAACAAGGATACATAGGAATAGGAAATACCGCATACATTTCTGCTATTCTTCAACGATTACAAACAGATCCTCATCCGCACGTTTCATATAGTGATGTTCCCTTGCAAATCGTTCAAGCTCTTTTGGATTATTACTCAAAGCTTCTAGAGATTCTTTGACTTCTATAACTTTTGATTCCAAATGGATTTTCTCCTCTTTCAACTCCGTTAAGTGCGATCGGTACTTATGCAACGTAAAGAGATCCGTTTCATCTAGTATCAATAACCATAGAAATAAACTCAAAATAGTTATCACATAGCGATTCAGAAATATAGCAGGTATCTTATTCATCCAATTCAAAAATAACAATCGTATTCTTCTAATATATCTCATTAGCCATTTAGTATTAACAGTCGAAAGGGGATTTCCTGAAATCATAAAACGTTGCAATACGCAGCTTATTATAGAATGTAGTAATCATCTTAACCACTAGTCATACAACACACTTCATTTTTGTATGAATACTTCGACAAGCTCAGCAGAACTGCGAGCTGGGTTGTGTGAAGCAAAGCGTGAAACCCCGATTAAGTAACACCCAAATTTTGGTGTTTGAAAACTCCAAATTTTCAGGTATTACTTAATCGCTGAAAAATTGATGAATATTGCAGATTAAAAACATCCTCCTAAACTCATATTATAATCGTAACTTTGCCCACCTATTGACATTACTATACAAGCACAAATGAAAGCAAAACTTACCTATGAACAACTGATGGATATGGATCTGCCAAATATCATTGGTATTGCAGGTCCTATTATGATATTATTGGTCTATTTGGAATGGTATTTTAATAAAAAACACAATGGAGATAATTATGACACAAAAGATACTATTGCGGCGACTTTAGTAGGCTTGGGTAATGTTATTCTAGGTGTTTTTCTGAAGGTATTTACCTTCGGAATCGCCGTTTGGTGCTACAATGTATCCCCATGGACTATTAAACTCCCATGGTATTATAGCTTCCCTTTGGCATTGGTAGGTATTGATTTTATGCGATATTGGGCACATCGTGTGGGTCATGAGAGTCGTATCTGGTGGGCAACCCATGTCACACACCATTCTTCTAAGAAATACAACCTCTCTGTTTCTTTTCGTCTTGGTTGGACGCAATATGTCAAAATTATTTTTTTCATGCCCATTATGCTGATGGGATTTGATCCAGTAATCTTTTTTATTGCCCATCAAGTAGAAGTCCTTTATCAATTTTGGATTCACAGTGCATATATTGACAAACTACCTAGGATAATAGAATATATCTTTACTACCCCTTCACACCATAGGGTACATCATTCCACCAATCCGCAGTATATGGACAAAAACTATGGCTCCACATTCATTATATGGGATCGTATGTTTGGTACATTTGAGCCCGAAGTGGAGCAACCAGTATATGGCATCACTAAAGAGCTCAAAAAGCCGTACGACCCAGTATATCTAGTTTTTCACGAATGGGCTGATATTGTTCGTGATGCAAGAAATGCACCAACCTTTAAAGAAGCACTAAGGCAAATTTTTGCCAATCCAAGCAAATTGTAAAATAAATTCTAAAATCGTGGATAGATAATATAATGTTTTTCTACTGGCGCTATTAATGAAGATATACTTAGGCTGTCCGCAGCTTCTGCCACATCCTTGATAGTACCATCTTTGAAAAGGATATTGATAGCGCCTTGATTCTTGTCATATGCATTGTTTTTTACCTTTCCAGTCATCACGTAATACGGTAGTAATTCCTTCGTTACATCCATTATTTTAATTGTTTGCTTCTCTATATCATGCAACAAGTTCGCAGATATAGGTTCATTACTCAATTGAATTTTCGGAAACCTTCTTTGCACCAATTGATTAGCTAGATAGGATAATATTTTATCCTCATGGTTTTGCCACACTTTAATAGCCCCCATCACGTCATAGTCATCAAGATTAAGATATTTCAATAATACCTCCTCTTTAGCGAAATCCTCTTGTGCTATACTATTTTCAAGAAAAAATCTCATAGCAGGCGAACCAAATACCTTCGTGCCGCTCCCCGCCAGTACTTTAGCTCTCTTTAAGACGTTTGCCAACAGGGTTTCTGCCACCAATACCGTCTTATGAAGATACACTTGCCAGTACATTAATCGTCGAGCCACCAAGAATTTTTCAATAGAATATATCCCCTTTTCCTCCACCACTAACTTATTATCACGAACGTCCAACATTTTTATAATTCGCTCATTCCCAACGATTCCCTCCGAAACACCACTATAAAAGCTGTCTCTTTTCAAGTAGTCAAGACGATCCACATCCAACTGACTACTCACTAGTTGATGAAGGAATTTCTTCGGATGATTGCCAGTAAATATTTCTATCGCTTCTTCCAACTGACCGTCAAACTCATGATTGAGTTTTTTCATTATCATCAAGGACAGATCCTCATGGTTACTCCCCTCCACCACACTATGCTCCAGGGCATGAGAGTACGGCCCATGACCGACGTCATGAAGCAGTATTGCTATCAAAGCACCTTTGGTTTCAGATTCACTGATCTCCACACCTTTCATCTTTAAGTTATTTATTGCCAACAACATAAGATGACAAGTGCCAAGTGCATGATGAAATCTATTGTGCAGGGCTCCAGGATATACCATGTGCGACAGACCCAATTGCGAAATACGTCGCAATCGTTGAAAGTAAGGATGCTCAATAAGGTCAAAAATAATCTTGTACGGAATAGTAATAAATCCATAAACTGGATCGTTAAAGACTTTACGTTTATTGATTTTTTCTTGCAATTTATTTCTTTGAATTTTATACCTTGTAAATTAAACCTAAATATCAATGTAACGTATGATATAAAGGAAAAAAATAGAAACCAACTTGATTTGACAACGCACTGTGGCTTGAAACACCACTATTTATGAGCTCAAATCCAATAATTAGACACTTATGGCAACGAAACTTTTGTGGGTAGATGACGAAATAGAACTACTAAAACCACATATCATCTTCCTAAAAGCGAAGGGATATGATGTAGAAACAGTAAATAATGGAAATGACGCCATAGATATGGTTCATGAGAATGACTATGATCTTGTCTTTTTGGATGAAAATATGCCTGGATTGACTGGATTAGAGACATTGAGCAAAATCAAAGAGCATTCCCCCTCCCTACCCATCATCATGATTACCAAAAGTGAGGAGGAATCCATTATGGAGGAAGCTATTGGTTCAAATATATCGGACTATCTGATAAAACCTGTTAATCCGAATCAGATACTTCTCGCCCTAAAGAAAAATATCGATCATAAAAGATTACAGAGCGAAAGAGCAACGATCAATTACCAACAAGAATTTCGTCAAATAGGCATGACCTTGGGGGGTCGTCTGAATGCGGAAGAATGGAAGGATGTCTTTAAAAAACTCGTGTACTGGGAACTTGAATTGGAAAAGACGGATGACGAGAGTATGTTTGAAATTCTACAAATGCAAAAGAAAGATGCCGATCAACAGTTTTGCAAATTCTATGAAAAAAATTATCGAGATTGGCTTCATGATAAATCAGACGAAAAGCCGTTATTGACACACAAGCTGATGGAAGAAAAGGTCTTTCCACACCTTGGTAAAGAGCCTCTCTTTTTCATCGTAATAGACAACTTACGATACGACCAATGGCGCACCTTGCGTCCACTGCTTTTTGATTATTTCAGAGTGGAAGAAGAAGAATTGTATTACAGTATCATTCCTACTGCCACACAATATGCACGTAACGCATTATTCTCGGGCATGATGCCAAGTGAAATGGAAAGAAGACATCCAGATCTATGGAAGAACGATGAGGATGAAGGAGGAAAAAACATGTTTGAAAAAGAATTTCTAGACATTAATGTCCAACGACAAGCACTAGATATCAAAACTTCTTACAACAAGATTACGACCCAACAAGCTGGGCGTAAACTCAATGATAATTTTGCCAATTTACTTCAAAATGATTTGAATGCCATCGTTTACAATTTTGTAGATATGCTCTCTCATGCTCGTACAGACATGAAGATGATAAAAGAACTAGCAGATGATGAATCCGCCTACCGATCCTTGACCAAGTCATGGTTTGAGCATTCTCCTTTGAAAGATTTGCTAATAAAGATATCCGAATCTGGTGCAAAAGTGGTGATCACAACCGATCATGGCACGACCAAGGTGGACAATCCTATCAAGATAGTAGGTACAAGAGAAATAAATTCCAATCTCCGATACAAAAGAGGTAAGAATATGAAATATACGGACAAAGATGTATTTGAAATTAAGAATCCGAAAGACTATTTCTTACCACAACAACACGTAAGCACGAAGTTCGTATTCGCTAGAGAAGATTCCTTTTTTGCGTATCCGAATAATTACAATTATTATGTTCAACACTTTAGAGATTCTTTCCAACATGGGGGTATTTCTATTGACGAAGTATTGATTCCGGTGGTTTTATTGAAAAAGAAATAGGCGACAACGACGCTAACTCTTTATAGTATTGCCTTTCGCTGAATCCAAACCGTAGTTCCTGCATACCCCATAAGGAGTAATGCTGCGATGAAATACTTGGCTCCTCCGAGACTCGATTTGATGTATTCAAAACCGAAATAGATAGCCACCGCAAAAAGTACGAAAAATATTATTCGCTTTAAGTCATACGGTACACTGTAATACTTTCTCCCAAGCAAATAGCTCAATATCAACACTGAACCATAAGCTGTGAAGGTCACCCAAGCACACGCGATGTAACCATATTTAGGGATAAATATGTAATTTAGAATTAACGTTATCAATGCAGCAAAAATAGCTAGGAATGACCCAAAGTAAGTTTTGTCAATCAACTTATACCAAAAGGAAATATTGTAGTAGATCCCTTGAAAGACATTTGCCATTAACAAGATGGGTACAATGGTTAATCCCACCCAGTAGTCTTCGTTCTGTATAAAATGTTTGAAGAAGTCAATGAACAAAGTTACTAACAAGAAGATACTGCATACGACAATGAGAAACCAGTTCATGATTTCAGCATACTTTTCTTTGGCATCTACATCCTTATTTTTATTAAAGTAAAAAGGATCCGCCGCATATCTAAAAGCCTGAATAAACAACATAATGATTATTGATAGCTTATAATTAGCGCCATAGATACCTACTTGACGGAGTGCTTCTTGTTCTCCGTATTGGTTGTATAGTATTCTTTTAAGCATGATTCTATCAAAGTTTTCATTGACATACCAACCAATACCCACGATCAATAATGGGAGCGCATATTTCAACATTTCTTTCAGAATCTGCGAATCAAAACCTTTATAATTTTTAACTATCGAAGGACTCAACAGCAAGAATTTAAACACCGATGAAATAAGGTTAGCAATAAAAACGTAACCGACCCCTATGGCAGGATTGTAGACCATATCAATCAATGCATTGGTTTCACCAGCTGCATATTTGGGTAAACAATACGCTAAGAAAAATAAATTGAGGGCAATATTAACGAATACGGAGCTAAGGTTAATTAGAGCAAATTTCAGCGGTCTATCCTCAAGTCTAAGCTTAGCCATAGGAATGGCCGATAGGGCATCTAGCCCGACAATGATAGCAAACCAAAGTACGTACTCACTATGTTCAGGATACCGCAAAAAATCCGCAATGGGCTGTTTGAATACTGCACATAGGAATATAAATACAGAAGTCGTTACCATGATACTTCTAAGTACCGTGGCAAGAACTATTTTCTTCTTATCGGGCCATTTATTGGCGTATCGAAAAAGGGTGGTTTCCATGCCATAGCTGAGAAATATTACGAGAAATGCTACATAAGCATACATCTCAGTAATCACACCATATTGTTCTATGGAAAAAACATTCTTTGCGGTATAAAGTGGTGTGAGCAAATAATTCAATAACCGACCTATGATACTGCTAAGCCCATAGAGCATTGTCTGCCCCGCCAGTTTTTTTATACTACTCAATACTTATTTCTTTGAAATGTTAATCCAATTATGCACCCTCTAAAACGAGGCTTTTCTTTTTTCTAAAAAGGCTGTTGTTCCTTCTACAAACTCAGGTGTACCAAAACAATTACCAAATTCCTCTATTTCTTTTGCGTAGCCATCTTTATCATATTCGAATCCAGCATTTACAGCCTTGATGGCAGCACCTATAGCGTTGGGTGAATTTCTTGAAATACGACTAGCTATTTTCTGGGCAAGACTAATTAATTCTTCTCCCTCTACCACATGATTTACCAAACCCCATTTCTCCGCCTCTTCCGCTGTCATCATGCCTGCTGTAGTAATCATTTCCATGGCTTTGCCTTTGCCTACTAATTGTGCTAGTCTTTGTGTACCTCCGTAGCCAGGTATTACTCCTAGGGATACTTCTGGCAACCCCATCTTTGCATTGGTCGAAGCGATACGGATATGACAAGCCATTGCCAATTCTAATCCGCCACCTAAAGCAAATCCATTGACAGCAGCAATGACTGGTGTGGTCATAGATTCTATTCTATCAAACAATAGTAGTTGGCCTTCGGCGGCCAATTTTTTTCCATCTTCGGTTCCAAAAGAAGCAAATTCCTTAATGTCAGCGCCAGCGACAAACGCTTTCCCTCCACTTCCTGTCAAAATCACTGCTCTTATCTCTGGATCATTATCCAAGTCCGTAAGACATGTACTCAACTCAAAAATCGTGGCTTTATTCAAGGCATTCAGTTGGTCTGGTCTGTTGATGGTCACTTGAGCGATATGCTCAGCTTTTTCTAATAGGATATTAGTGTAGTTCATAGTATATTGCTTTTGAAAATGTGAAGTTAAACGGATAGTTAATATCAACGATTACTTTTTGGTATAAAAATTAATACGCAATTGTTGGCTTGGGGGACTTTGAAATATTGTAATTCCCTTATTCCTTCTCCAACGACACATAAAATGAAGTGCCCACATCAGGCACAGTACTAAACCATACTTTTCCACCAACATTTTCAATAATGCTTTTGACCATTGCCAATCCCAACCCTGTACCGGTCGATTTGGTAGTGAAATTTGGAACAAATATCTTGTCTCTTTTATCTTCAGGAATACCTATACCGTTATCTTCGATTTCAACAATGTAATGAAATCCTTTGAGTATCACTCGTATTTTTATCTCTCCTTCCTGATCCTCCGGTATACTTTGTATGGCATTTTTGATTAAATTATTGAATACTCTTGTCATCTGATCTTTATCCGCATGGATATACAATGGGCTTTCCAAATCACATTCTAACGTAAGATTAGCATCCACAATATTTTGACTAAAGAGGGCTATTACCTGCTCCAATATTAATAATAGATCTATTTTTTGCAATTGCGCTTTGGGCATTTTAGCGAAATCTCCAAAGGCACTAGCGATAGAGGATAGGGTATCAATTTGCTCAATGAGGGTCGCCGTTGATCTATTAAATCTATCCTCCCAATCTACTGATTTATCTTGCCAAGCTCGCTGCAGATACTGAATACTCAACTTCATTGGTGTTAGTGGATTTTTTATCTCATGGGCCACTTGTTTTGCCATCTCACGCCATGCTGTTTCCCGTTCACTCTTAGCTAGTTCCTCTGCCTTCATACGTAGTTCATCTAACTTTTCATTGTAGGCATTTACCAACGTTCCTATTTCATCTTTTCCTCGATAACTTATGGGCTTATTGGTGGTGTCAAGGCTAATTTCAAGGAGGTTTTCTTGTATTACTTTCAGCGGATTTGTAATCAATCGGGACACAAACAAAGCACCAAAAGCAGAAAGAATAAACAACAATACCAATACATTAATGATAGCAACGACGAATGCAGATAATTCTTTTTCAAGTTCGACTTGCTTTGCAAAGTACGGTAGATTGAGATATGAAAGCACTTCAAAATCCTTTCCGTAAAATGGAACATACGACGATAAATAATTAAGATTTCCAATGGTTTCACTATGCGTATATCGACTATTATTCTCCACCGACAATGAATAAAAAGCAGCCGGATGCATTCGGGTAGAAATAATACCCTGGTCAAATAATTGAGGTCTTGAGGATGCCCTAAGCTTCCCATCCAAAGCATAGATGTTTATATCCGTGAAAAACACGTTAGAGAATTTCGATAAGTATTTAGCTATCTTCTCATCGTCATCAAGGGCATTTTCTTTTTCTAATTTATGGCTTAACTCAATAAGTACCGACGAAACTTTCTCTCGCAATAAGTTTTCATTTTTCTCTTTATTCTGAGAGACGATATAGTAATACGATCCAAGCCCAAAAAATAAAAGTGAAAGAAGAACAATGCTTATCACTAGTGTTTGGATTTTTATCTGCAGACTGTAAGAAGCATTTCTCCATTGTCCTTTACTTAGTTTTTCTAAGAGAATGAAAAGTATAAAAAGTAATCCAAAGATGGTATATAAATAAGTGAAGTCTGTCACTTTCTCCATCAGAGTATCTTTTGATTTTGAGATTACAAAAGTATAGGGCAGTTTTTCAACGGCATAATGAATATAGTCATTTCTAACATACAGGCTATCTATTATGCTACCGGTTTCTTTATCCCTATTCACGAGGTACGGAAAAACCCCTTTTTGGGAAATCAAACGATCGTCGAGATAACGAGCTACAGAATAGTCAGAGAAATCTCTATTGATGGCATTACCTTTTATCAAAAGCTCAGGAAATCCTAACTCTTCGGTGACAAACTTATACTCAAACGAAAGATACCATTCATAGAAATTACTATCCGTCGGATTTTCTACCGTTATGTGAGACATATACGTAAGATGTCTATCCTTGGGATTTATCATATGAAGACCATATGGCGTAGAGTAGCTAGCTGACATTATCACCGTATCCAATTCGCTCTTTTTGCGTGAAACTGTATTGGGTGTTTTGAATACTCCTACTCCCAAGCTATCAAATACATAAGAATTGATTGTATATCGATTCCAATAGCCATTGAAATATCCACTGACAAGTTGATTTACAAAAACAGACTCCCCTTTGCTTGCCTTTTCCATTGCGCTATATACCATCTCATCTCCACGGATACCTTTCTCCACGGATTCATAAAGATTTTCCGCAATGACATCATTGTTCTTTGATATTTTTTCTGCGAGTATGACGATTTTTTTCTTTGCTTTTATCTCCGAATATTTTTCAAACATATAAGATCCATATATAGTAAGTATTGCCAAAATTATGATTCGAACAGACAATACATTTTTCCGTCCACTACGCCACATCCACACGATGCCATATAGTACTACAGTCCATAATATCATCATCCAATCCACTATTCCCAAGAGTGACACAATGATTATATATACCACCGTGGCAACACTATATGCAATTAGTCTCTCTTTTCTTGAAAGTGTTCTATGCATAAAATCATTGACTCCCAATGCGAGATAATAGATTGAGAATAACATCAATCCAACGATTACTATCCCCATGATGCTGAATGGCGAGAGCTTAAAAAAGTTATTGATATTGAACGGGATACTAGAATTTTCAACCAATCCTTTAAATAAGTAATTGATGATGATGCCTAAAGAAAAATAGAATAATAAAGCAATGATAGATTTGATGAAATTCCATGGTGTTTTCGATAGAGACTTCATCTCTATCCACCTTCGAATACCATGCATGGTATAAAAGAGATATAAACCAGTGACGAAGAAATCACCTAGAGAAGGGAATAACGTAGAAGATGCATATACATTTGGACTGAAAAAACTTAAGCCATTAAACCCAAACAACTGGGTCAAATAGTAAAACCCAAAGCGCAATAAAGCGACACAGATAAGAAACAGAAAAATCCATTTCAAGTCTTGTGTGTACATTGAGAACCACTTTACAAGGCCATGCAACAATAAGATGCTAGCAATCAGAAAAAGAAAGAAGCTAATATAGGACCATAATTTATTATCCCTATTCGTTTCACCCTCCTCGATATAAAATATCGTTTGTCCATTTAACGTAACTGGTTGAGAATACTCTGTGGCAGTAATTAGTATTTTTGGATTAGTACTAAGGTGAAATCGCGGGGAAAATGAGTTTTGCAGATAGTCGTTTTCATAGACGTATTCATGTTTTACTAAGCTTAGAGCGTAATAATCCAAATCATTACGAGCTGCGTGTCGTAAGAGGTAATATCCATTACTTAACTGAACGAAACTAGTCCCTAGCTTATCCTTCATATATGACTTAGGATCACTACTACCATGATCTGTCCATGCGATAAGACTATCTCCCTTATAAACGTAGAACGAGTAATCAGGATTATTATCCGTTCTATAATAAAAATTAAAAAGACTATCGGGTGCAATATTGAAACTTGCGTTTATTATTGCACCTAATTCATCATCGGTAGTTTCTAATATTTCAGAAATATTGATTGCTGCCCTACGATCTTGTATTTGCTTGGTGTATATCCATACAGCCAAAGCAATCGAAGCAAACACCAATGCACTAAAAAGTGTGCTCTTGGAACGTTTTAACTTATGTATTGGTTGATTTTTTGTCACCATAGGATTCGTTCGAGCGAATGTAACAACAAAAATCGTACTAAAGTATTTCAGGGGTTTTAAACCCAATAATATATTCGTTTAGAAAGGTATTTTACCCCTAAGAATTAAGTGCTTCTGCACCCCCAACGATTTCGAGAATTTCATTGGTAATGGCTGCTTGACGAGCCTTGTTGTATGTAAGCTTAAGTGCATCTCGCAGCTCACCAGCATTATCTGTTGCTTTATGCATTGCGGTCATACGAGCACCGTGTTCAGATGCATGTGAGTCCAAAATGGCTTTGTACAAATGTATTTTCAATGATTTAGGAATCAATTCATTTACGATTTGTTCTGTACTAGGATTAAATATATACTCTACATTAGATTGCGTCTCCTCAACCTCTTGTGAAGGCATCAGTGGTAACAGTTGCTCTACTTTAACAATTTGTGTAGCAGCATTTTTAAAACTGTTGTACGAAATAATAACTTTGTCAAAGTCGCCGGTAAGAAATGTATCCATCACCTTTTGCGCAATCTCAGAGACATTCCCAAAATTCAAATTATCAAAAACACCTTTGGCGTCAACCCCAAAACTTTCAGTCATTGAGTTTGATTCTTTTTTGAATTTATCATCCATTCGCTTACCTATAGCAAGCACACTCATCTCTTCATCATGAGCAGAAGTATACTGAATATATGCTTTGGTAATATTATTGTTAAAAGCGCCCGCCAATCCTCTATTAGAAGCTATGGCAATAAAAAGTGTCTTATTTCCCTCTCCAACACGTGCATATTCATTTTCAGACGTGTCTAGACTTGCACTTACGTTACTTAAAAGAGCTTGTAATTTCACAGCATACGGACGCATTCTCGAAATGGCATCCGTAGCACGTTTCAATTTGGCAGCCGATACCATCTTCATGGCTGAAGTAATCTGCATGGTAGAACTTACAGACTGAATTCTACTTCGTATTTCTTTTAAGTTAGCCAATGGTTATGCGAATTTAGCGGTTACACTTGCTATTACTTTTTCAATAGTTGAAGTTACTTCTTCCGTAAGTTTCCCTGCCGCAAGAGTATCCAATACACCTTTATGACTATTTTCCATAATCTCAAGGAATTCAACTTCTACTTCTTTTATTTTCTTAACTGGAACAGCTTTTAACAATCCCTTTGTTCCACAATAGATGATTGCAATCTGTTTTTCAACAGACATAGGAGAATTAAGGTTTTGTTTAAGAATTTCAACATTCTTTTGTCCTTTATCAATGGTTGAAAGTGTCGCTGCATCAAGGTCAGAACCGAATTTAGCGAAAGCTTCAAGTTCACGATACTGCGCTTGATCAAGTTTCAAAGTTCCTGCTACTTTTTTCATTGATTTAATCTGTGCTGACCCCCCTACACGAGATACAGATATACCAACATTAATGGCTGGTCTTACACCAGATAGGAATAAATCGGACTCCAAGAATATTTGTCCATCAGTAATCGAGATTACATTGGTTGGGATATATGCAGATACATCACCGGCTTGTGTTTCAATAATAGGCAATGCAGTCAAAGATCCACCTCCTTTTACTTTATCACGAAGTACGTCCGGAAGATCGTTCATACTAGCTGCGATACTATCAGAGTTGTTAATTTTTGCAGCTCTTTCGAGTAGTCTTGAATGAAGATAAAATACATCCCCTGGGTAAGCCTCACGTCCTGGAGGTCTTCTCAAAAGAAGGGATACCTCTCGATAAGCTACGGCTTGTTTTGACAAATCATCAAATACGATTAACGCTGGACGACCTGTGTCTCTAAAATATTCTCCAATAGCGGCGCCAGCAAATGGGGCGTAGAATTGCAATGGTGCTGGATCAGATGCATTGGCGGCCACTACTGTGGTATATGCCATTGCACCATTTTCTTCAAGCGTCTTAACAATACCAGCTACTGTAGATGCTTTTTGTCCAATAGCAACATAGATACAGTAAACTGTTTCGCCTTTGTCATGAAATTCTTTTTGGTTAAGAATAGTATCAATAGCCACAGTAGTCTTACCTGTCTGACGGTCACCAATTATCAACTCCCGCTGCCCTCTACCAATTGGAATCATTGCGTCGATTGCTTTGATGCCAGTTTGAAGCGGCTCAGATACTGGCTGTCTATAGATTACGCCAGGGGCCTTTCTTTCCAAAGGAAGTCTGTAAGTTTCTCCACTAATTGGCCCTTTACCATCAATAGTTTTTCCAAGGGTGTCCACTACTCTACCGACGATTCCTTCCCCTACATCTATTGAGGCAATCTCACCTGTACGCTTGACAGTACCCCCTTCTCTAATACCCGTAGAGGAACCTAGAAGCACTACTCCTACGTTATCTTCTTCAAGGTTCAGTACGATACCTTTCAATCCGTTAGCAAACTCGACTAGTTCACCCGATTGGACATTTTCCATGCCATAGATACGAGCGATACCGTCTCCTACGCTAAGTACTTTACCTACTTCCTCGATTTGAGCGTCGGTATTTGTACCTGCTAATTGTTCTTTTATGATTGCTGATACTTCAGCTGGTTTGATAGATGCCATAATATTATTTATGTCTTTTAGTTCGGATTATATCTATCCGAAATGTGTACGTTCTTACTTAATTCTTGTTGGAAGGTTCTTAATCTTCGTTTGACGCTAGCGTCTATTTGTCGATCACCGATTCTAACGATCATGCCACCTAAAATATCAGCATCCACTATTTCTTTAAGTGTGATGTTCTTATCACTCATAGTTTTGATTACTGACAATGCTTTGGCTCTTAATTCATCATTGATCGGTACTGCGGTGGTGATTTCAGCTATCTCTTTATTTTCCAACGCCATTTGTTGAGAAATGTAAGCATTCGCTATATCTTTTAGGTACGACTCTCGTTTATTCTGGATTGTCGTTTGCATCAAATTGATGGTAGCATTACTTACTTTACCATCAAACACGGATTGAAGGATTTTAAACTTCTGTTCAGCAGTTACCACAGGGTTGTTCAATAGCAATTTCAAGTCTTTACTATCAGAAATAGTTTCTGATAGTAGCTGCATGTCTGCTCCAATGGCATCCATCTGACCTGCCTCTTTCGCAAGTTGCAAGAGAGACTTGGCATACCGATTTGCTATTTTTGAAAACCCCATTGTTTAGTTAAGTTTAAGATCTCCCATTAAGCTTTCTACAAGATCCATATGATCACTGTTTGAGCTAAGATTTTTCTTCACTACCTTTTCAGCTATCTGCACGGAGAATTCAGCCACTTGAGTTTTTAATTCACTCAATGCTGCTTTTTTCTCTTGCTCAATATCCGCCATGGCTTTCTTAACGATTGCGTCTGCTTTTTCTTTTGCTTCAGCTTCGGCATTAGAAACGATATTACCCTTCATTTCTCTTGCTTCTTTCAACAAAGCCTCACGTTCTAATCGTGCTTCTTGAAGAAGGTCTTCGTTGCTCGCTTTGAGTCTTGCCATCTCTTCTTTCGCTTCTTTCGCAGATTCTAGCGCTTCATTGATTGTTTTTTCACGCTCGCTCAATCCTTCAAGAATAGGCTTCCACGCAAATTTTTTCAATATGAAAAGGGCGATAAGAAAAGACAGTGAAGCCCAAAATACGGCACCAACACTGACGGACATTAATGATTCCATGATATTGTTTTAAAGTTAAACATGTCAAACATTTTTATGTTTGACCAATCAATTATTATGCTGACAATGCCATCAAGCAAACGATCACTGCGAAAAGTGCAACCCCTTCAACAAGTGCTGCAGCAATAATCATGCTTGTCCTAAGGTCGCCAATAGACTCAGGCTGTCTTGCCATTGCTTCTACTGCGTTTCCACCAATTTTACCAACACCAATACCAGCTCCTATTGCAGCTAATCCAGCACCTATTGCTGCTAATCCAGCTTGTCCTTCTAATAAAATACTTAAATCCATTTTGTAATATTTGTTATTTGTGAGTTATTGTTTTATTATCTTAATGATGTGGTTCCTGTTTGGCCTCTCTAAAATAGAGTGCGGTAAGAAGAGTAAATACATACGCTTGTATAAACGCCACAAGTAGTTCTATAAAGAACATAAATACCATAAATGCCACAGACCCAATAGCTACTCCGAGCCCAGTATTCACACTCTGTTGTCCATACATTAATATCAATCCAACAAAGGAAAGTATAATAATATGACCGGCAGTAATATTGGCTGTTAATCTTACCATTAATACGAATGGCTTGATAAAAATTGATAAAAATTCAATCGGAACGAGGATGAATTTAATCGGCAATGGAATGCCTGGCGCCAATAATATATGCTTCCAATAGTGTTTATTGCCACTTACCGTGGTGACGATGAAAACGATGACAGCAAGTACGAGTGTAATGCTCAAAGTTCCAGTCACGTTGAATCCACCGATAAACGGAATCAACCCTAAAAGATTGGCTACCCATATAAAAAAGAAGATGGTCAATAAAAACGGTGTGTACTTTGGCGCATACTTTTCTCCAATAGCTGGTGTTATCAAGTCATCTCTTAAGAACATAATAAGTGGTTCAACAACATTTTGGATGCCACTAGGTGCTTTTCCTGAATTTTTTTTATACCCTCTAGCCGCTGCCGTGAATACCAGAAGTACAATTAGCAAGGCAAGAAACATACCCATAATAGATTTGGTAATTGAAAAATCTATCAAATTTGATTCGCCATGTGCAACACCTGGTGTAACAATTTTACCGTGTTCTAAGGTGTATGTATTACCAGCACTCGACGTATATGACTTGAAGACTTGGTGTCCATGTTTCACCTCATATAAATTACTAGAGCTAAACATATCTATACCACCCTTATCTTTATTGTAAACAATTACTGGCAACGGGAGGTATAAATCTCCAAATATGTGGATTGCATGGGCATCACCCACGTGATGAATAATCATTTCTGAAAGGTCAAATCCCTTCTTCTCCGCAGTATGAGATTCTGCATGACCATCCTCTTTTATTTCCCCGTGCTCTTGACCATGAGCTTCTCCTGCAACTACCTTATTGGTATACGAAAGACCCACGAACAGAAATACCACCAATAGTAATATTGCTTTAATGCGAGTAGATGGAAAGTTAAAGTTCATAGTGTGCTTAAAAAACGATGCAAAATTATGCATTAATGTTTTATCTTCAACTATATTTTTGATTTTTTTAAGCAGCTTTTTTTATAGCCGCTTCTTTCTCTGCTTTTTTTAGAAAAACGATCATGTTTGCTTTGAATATCAGGTAGATAACAAATAAAGCCATAACTATTTGCATTTGATTTTCTGGTTTTGTGTACAAATATGCTCCTATAAACATTATAAATCCCATCAGCTGAACGATAAATCCTATCATATATCTGTTGACATAGAGTGCTGGACGTTCATTTATTGCTTTTATAGTCCAAGCACCAAATAAAAAGGAGGTTGCGGCAATTACTATTGCAACGATATATACCACTTGTGGGAAAACCACTATATCGTTATCCTTTAAAAGATAAAAAGTAATTGCTATTATTATCGATAAGACAATAGTGGTCAGAAGAAATTTTTTATTCATTTAGATACGCTTTTAATAACTTGCCATAGTGCTATGCCTATGGATAGCAATGAGAGAACAATGGTCCATACTGGCATTTGATTCGCTTGTCTCGCATCCAAGTACTGGCCTATATATACTCCAAGTCCGATGGTCACCAACATATTTACAGCAAGTCCGGTATATTTCAATATTTCGGTTTATACGGTTTGTTGTATTGGTTTGTTCTTTTGTATCTGCCCGTCATTCTTTGGTGTTGCATGACCTCTTTTGAGGTTACAACTGCATGAGAGTTGGGCTCCTTCTTCTACTTTTAGTTTGTTAAAAATAGCGTCACCATATATCTGAGCATTGGATCGTAAGGAAAGGATTTCATCCACGATGATGTTCCCTTTGAAAAGACCTTCTATTTCAGCGCTTTTACATTTCACGTCTCCTTCGATAACTCCTTTTGCACCGATTATTAGTCGGCCTTCGATTACCATATTTCCGTTTACTTTTCCATCTACTCTGAAGTTGCCAGGCGCTTTAATCTCTCCGATAATCTCGGTGCCATACACAATACTATTCACTCCTGTGGTAGTGGCAGGTGAAGTGGAGCCTTTCACATTGTTTTTATTATTTGAAAACATATTTTTTTAGTTTAGATATTTTTCTACAAAGAATGCTTGGTAACCTTCTAGATCTTTCGCCTTGAACAATTGTCCAAAATTCTTTGATGTGATGATGAAAGTCATAAATTCTTTAGTATTTACGTCTTTCAGTAGTGTTTGATTTACTTTTGTCGCTTCATAATAATTTAGAGCGCTATCTTTGTCTTTAAAGGTTCGAACTAATAACAACTTCATGTCTTTGGTGAGAAAAGTACTCGTCACCTTCAAATCCTCCGAAGTAAAACTTTCTTTATTATAGTCCGTAAAGGCTATTTTAAGATCCTCCGTAGGATAATCTCCTTTGGGTACTGCCATGATATAGTAGTGACTACCTGTTAGCTTTTCATTATAATTTGCTTTTGGCAGTTGTGGTTTTTCTTCAGGTTTTTCTTCTTGTTCCGTCAATCCTTCCATGAGATTGGCAGGTTTGTTTGGTTTTGAGTTGGTTGTTTCTCCCAACAGCCCTAATAGTCTTTCGGCTTCATCTCCTTCTTCAGTACTGGGAAATAATTGCACGATTTCTTGTAGTGCTTTTACGTAGTTATCTCTATCCTTTTTCTGGGCAATGACCATAGCCTTCAACAGATGATACTTAGCTAAGAGCCTATTGCTGGGGTCATTTTTAATAACTTCGGTACATGTCATCAGCACTTCTGTATAATTCCTTCGGCGATACTGTCTGAAGGTATTCTTGTAATTCTCCAATGTCTCTTCCGCACGTTTATTATTGTCTGTCTGATAGTCAGGGTCAGAAAGTATAGCGGTAAATTCTGAATTAGGAAAGTCATTAGCCAAAAGCTCTTTATAATATGCAGAAGTACTCTGTAGATCCGGGGCAAAGTAGTTTTTATCTTCTTCTTTTTTCAAGTATAATAGATATAGTTGATAGTACACCGTTGGGATTATCTTTTCTTCAGGATATCGCAAAGTCATTTCTTCAAAACTCTCTATGGCATTATCATTATCCTTGAAGTTCTCTTTGTACAACTTGCCAATTTTATACATGGCGTCTGATATCTTTTTATTTGACTCGAATGCGTCTTCATCAGACAATGGTAGTCTAGATTTTAATTCCTCTAATGTTGGGATTTTATCTCCGTCGTCTTTTACTTCTTGTTCTTCATCCTCTGAAGCAAGGTCTTCATTTTCGTCAAAAACTTGTGTTTTATCTTTTCTTATCCAATTGTCACCCCATTTACGATTGCCATATTTTCTTTTGAATTCTGCAAAACCAGAGCTCTTGGTGGTTGGATTATAAAAATACCAAGCCCCCGATTTCCCGCCATTGCCTCCTCCTCTGTTATTCCCTCTGCCATCAATTAATCTCGCTTGTTCATTTTCTCTTTGTTCTTTTTCAAGACGTCTCAACTCTGCCTTCTCGTCTTCTTTTTTCTTGATATAGTTTCGTAACTTCTTATTGAGTTCTTTTTCAGGAAGGTTAGCCAAGGTCAATAGGCTGTCTTGCTCTTGCACGATAATTAAATGCCCTACTAATTCACTGAGGTTTTCTTTTGTTCTTTTGATAACATCATAATCTGGGTAGTCTGCCGGTAGATATACTATTGTAGAATCATAGTACCCACTAGCTTGACGATAATCACGTTGGTCAAAATAGATTTCAGAGAGCGATAAAAATGACTTCCCCTTCTGCCTGTCATTATTGACACTTACCTCTGTGGATTTTATTAGATGTTCAATTCCAACATCATTATTATTGTCTGCAAATTCAAGTTGTGCAAGGGCGTAATATATCTGATCTTTAAATTCAGCATATTTCTTTTCTTTTAATAACTTATCCAATACTTC
>JAJRRH010000086.1 GCA_024279715.1 Bacteroidota bacterium | reverse complement strand
ATGGAATTATTGGTATCAAAGTGGTCAAATAGAAGAGACATCTAATTACTTTAAAGGCAAGTATCATGGAATGGTACAGAAATTCTTTGACCAAGGACAGTTGGCTCATGTGGGATGGTTCGTTATGGGTCGAGCAGATAGCATTCAGACAAGTTACTTTAAAAATGGGCAAATGAGTGAAACTGGTAATTTCATAGAGGGGGAGAAAACAGGGATATGGACTTATTTTACAGAAGACGGAAAAATGTGGATGAAAGAAGAGTATAAAGGTGATGTCGTGTTCCTATGGGAATATATAGATGAAAAAGGTGGCGGATTGATCAAAAATGGAGAAGGAGAAAAAGTAAGTAAATTCAGTAACGGTAAAATTGAAGAGAGCATGTCCTACCAGAAGGGTTTGCCTTCAGGTGAGTTTTATCGAAATTACCCTACGGGTGAAAAACGTGCTTATGGACAGTATTTGATAGGAATGAAGAAGGGAGAGTGGAAGAGTTTTTACTACGATGGAAAAGTCGATGAAATACGAAGTTACAAGAATGATTCATTGAATGGTAAGTTTGTGAAGTATCAAGATGATGGCAACTTAATAATTGAAGGTAACTATATTAGCGGAAAGATGGATGGACAATGGTTGTGGTGGGATGAAAACGGAATCAAAGATATAGAAGGTCATTTCTTGAAAGGTAAAAAACATGGTCAATGGAAATATTGGTATTCCAATGGTAAATTAAACTACCTTGGAGAGTATGATGATGGAATGCGAGAAGGTGAGTGGGATTATTTTTATATTGACGGAGAGCCATGGCGGAAAGGAAGTTTTAAAGAAGACAGAGAAGAAGGGAAGTGGGTTACGTGGTTTGAAAATGGCACTAAACTTCAAGAAGGTGATTATCATCTTGGAAAAGAAAATGGTGAGTGGAACGCTTGGTATGAAGGCGGAACGAAAAAAACCAATGGTAGTTTTCTAGAAGGAAAGATAGATGGATTTTGGACAAGTTGGTATCCAAACGGCAAAGTGGAATACACTGGAAACTGGACTAATGATTTAAAGAATGGCGAATGGAAAACATGGTCTGCAAAAGGTGTCTTACTAAAAGACGCCTGGTATAAAGATGGTGACTTGAACGGCCCTTATAAAGAATACAACGAACAAGGTATTCTAAGTCAAGAAGGGGTGTTTGATATGGGTAAGCCTGATGGTAGTTGGATATATTACTATGGGCATGGTTCAAAATTACGTACTTGTACTTACAAAGAAGGAAAACTTCATGGAAAGACTGTGGATTACCATTCTAATGGAAACAAAAGAATAGAGATTGAGTATAGCCATGGCAAAAAAAATGGAATGCAAAAACAATATTCGGAAGGAGGCAACCTGATGAAGGAAGCCAAGTATAAGGAAGGTGAAGTGGTGCGATGATCAAATTTATGGCTTTTTGATAAAAAGGTGAAATACATAAATGGGATTTAATGATATCTAATTGTTGATAATATCAGAATAATCACTTGTTAGTTATTGAATAATGCGTACATTTGCGCTGAATGTAAATGTGAGGTGAAAGAGGGGGAAAGCCCCTCTTTTTCTATATCAATGATAAGAGTAGAAACAATACGGGAAAAATTGGCTGGTATTCTAAGCGAAGGAGATATGTTTCTTGTGGACATACAAGTGTCTTCGGGCAACAATATATCTATAGAGATAGATGATGCAGAGCGGTTTATTAAAATTGAAGACTGTATCAAAGTGAGTAAAACGCTGGAAGGTCAACTAGACCGAGAAGTGGAAGATTTCAGTTTGCAAGTAGGGTCGCCAGGATTGAGCAACCCTTTTAAAGTAAAAAAGCAATACTTTAAAAACATAGGAAGGGAGTTAAGAGTTCTTCTAAAAGATGGAAGAGTAGAGAAGGGATTGTTGAAAAATGCTACAGATGATAAAATCATACTGACAACCAAGGTAAAAGAAAGAATTGAAGGTAGAAAAGCAAAGCAATGGACGGAAAAAGAAATTGTGCTTAGCTATGAAGAAATAAAAGAAACAACGATAATAATATCCTTTAAATAATTAAAAGATGGACAGTACAAATTTATTAGATTCGTTTTCCGAGTTTAAAGAATTCAAAAACATTGATCGGGTAACAATGATGAAAATATTGGAAGATGTTTTTCGTTCTGCGCTTACTAAAAAGTATCTAAGTGATGAAAACTTTGATATTATTGTTAATGTGGATAGAGGGGATCTTGAAATATGGCGAAACAGAGAAATTGTTGCAGATGGAGAAGTTGAAGATGAGAATTTTCAGATAGCCATTGCAGATGCCAAAAGGATCGAAGAAGATTTTGAAATAGGAGAAGAAGTTTCTGAAGAGATGAAGCTTGAAGACTTTGGGCGAAGAAATATATTGTCAATTCGTCAAAATCTTGCCTCTAAGATAATGGATCTTGAAAAAGACGATATCTATAAAAAATATAAAGATAGAGTTGGAGACATAATTACAGGTGAAGTATATCAAGTATGGAGAAAAGAAATGCTCGTTTTAGACGATGATGACAATGAATTGATACTTCCAAAGTCTGAGCAAATTCGATCGGATTACTTCAAGAAGGGTGACTCCGTAAGAGCAGTAGTTGCAAAAGTGGATATGCAGAACAATAATCCGGTAATAATACTTTCTAGAACAGCGCCTGAGTTTTTGGAGAGATTGTTTGAGTTAGAAGTGCCAGAGGTTTTCGACGGTCTGATAACCATAAAGAATATTGTAAGAGAACCTGGCGAAAGAGCAAAAGTTGCCGTCGAGTCTTACGATGATAGAATTGATCCTGTAGGCGCTTGTGTAGGGATGAAAGGAGCTCGTATCCATAGTATTGTAAGAGAGCTTAAGAATGAAAATATTGACGTAATCAATTATACTACCAATAACCAATTGTATATCAGTAGAGCATTGAGCCCTGCTAAGATTGTCTCCATAACCTTGAATGAAGAAGATAAAAAGGCTGACGTTTTCCTAAAGCCTGATCAAGTATCCCTTGCCATTGGTAGAGGAGGGTTTAATATACGATTAGCAAGTAAGCTTTGTGGCTATGAAATAAACGTATATAGAGATTCTGATAAGGATGATGAGGATGTGGATTTAGAAGAGTTTGCTGATGAAATAGATAGCTGGATACTCGATGAGTTAAAAGCTATAGGTTGTGATTCGGCAAGAAGTGTATTGGATCTTTCGATTGAGGATTTAGTAAAAAGAACAGATCTTGAAGAAGAGACAATCAAAGAAGTATTGAAAATAATTCGAGAAGAGCTATCGTAATTATTTTCATATATGGAATAAATAAGTATAAAGAGTAATATTAAGTAGGACAACATGTCGAAACAAAAACCGGTAAGATTAAGTAAAGCAGCAAGAGAAATAAACCTTGCTATATCCAGTGTGGTCGAATTCCTAGAAGGAAAAGGTCATGCTGTTGATGCTAATCCAAACTCCAAGCTAACACCGGAGATGTATAGCCTATTGATAGTTGAATTCCAGGGGGATATAACCGCAAAAAAGAGTTCGAGAAAGAAAAAAGAAAGGGTAGAAGTAAAAGAGACTATCGCATTAGAGACAATTCAAGCCAAGGAAGAAGCAAAAAAACTTGCTGAAGAGAAAAGAAAGGCGGAAGAAGAAAGTCAAAAGCTTGCAGAAGTAAAAAGAAAAGAGGAGGAAGAGCAAAAGATAAAAGAAAAAGAAGCGATAGAGGCAAAAGAATTAAAAGAAGCAAAAGAAGAGACCGTTGAGAAGGAAATAAAAAAGACTCCCTCTAAACTAAAGGTGTTGGATAAAATAGATTTGAATCCAAAAAAACCTAAAAAGAAGGAAGTAGTTGCGGATAAACCTCAAGAAAAAGAGGTGAAGCCAGAATCCAAAAAAGAGGAAGTACAAGAGGTAAAGGAAAAAGTAAAGCCTAAAAAGGATGAAATTGAGACGGTAAGAATAAAGCCTCAAATCCTTGCTGGGCCAAAAATCATGGGGAAAATTGATATTCCTAAGCCAGTTGCATCATCTTCCGGCGCCATGAAGACCAAACGAAAACGAAAACGTATTAATAAACCTGAAACCAGCAAGCCAGGTGGAAGAACAACAGGTGGGGCATCCAACGATAGAAAAGGAGCAAGGAATAAAAAGAAAAAACGAACAGTTGAGTATACGCCACAACAAATTCAAAAAGAAATAAAAGAAACCTTAGCCAAACTCAAAAATAAAGGCAAATCTAAGGGAGTAAAACTTAGAAGACAAAAAAGAGAAGAAGTCGCTAAAAGAGCAGCGAATGAGGATACAATGTTGGAAATGGAAAAATCAATTCTGAAACTAACAGAATTTGTTACTGTTTCTGAATTGGCTTCCATGATGGACTTATCTGTAACAGATATTATATCAGCTTGTATGTCATTAGGTATGCTCGTATCTATAAATCAAAGGATAGATGCGGAGACTATTACCGTTATCGCAGAGGAGTTTGGTTATATCGTCGAATTTGTAAGTGCTGATATTCAAGATGCAATAGAAGAAGAAGAAGATGATCCAGCCGACCTAGAGCCACGTCCGGCGATAGTCACAGTTATGGGACACGTAGATCATGGAAAGACATCCTTGTTGGATTTCATTCGTAAAGAAAATGTAATATCAGGTGAAGCAGGTGGTATTACTCAACATATTGGGGCATATAGTGTGGATTTAGGAGAAGGAAAAAGAATGACATTCCTTGATACACCAGGTCACGAGTCGTTTACCGCCATGAGGGCTCGTGGAGCGCAAGTTACCGATGTCGTCATTATTGTTATCGCAGCAGATGATAGTGTAATGCCGCAAACGAAAGAAGCAATTAACCACGCCCAGGCAGCAGGGGTGCCAATTGTATTTGCCTTCAATAAAATGGACAAGCCTGGCGTTAATGTAGATAAAGTCAAAGAAGAACTATCCCAAATGAACATCTTAGTAGAAGACTGGGGTGGTAAATATCAAAGTCAAGAGATATCAGCTAAGATGGGTACAAATATTGATGAACTTCTTGAAAAAGTACTTCTGGAAGCTGAAATGCTAAACCTACAAGCCAATCCAAATAAACGTGCCGTTGGTACTGTGATAGAATCTACTTTAGATAAAGGAAGAGGTTATGTCACAACATTACTAGTTAATGGTGGTACACTTAAAAAAGGAGATGTACTCCTTTCGGGACAAACTTCAGGAAAAATAAAAGCAATATTTAATGAAAAGGGCCAGAAAATCAACAACGTAAAACCAGGATTTCCCGCTTCTATATTGGGATTAGATGGTGCTACTGATGCCGGTGATCAATTCCATGTATTGGAGAGTGAGAAAGAAGCAAGGTCAATTGCAAGCAAACGATCTCAGTTGCAAAGAGAGCAAAGTCTTAGATCGGCTCGTCATATTACATTAGATGAGCTTGGAAGACGTATAGCACTGGGAGAATTTAATGAACTTAACATTATCATCAAAGCCGATGTGACGGGGTCTATGGAGGCACTCTCTGATTCCCTACAAAAACTTTCCACTCCGAAAGTAGCAGTAAAAGTCTTGCTGAAAGGTATTGGAC
This sequence comes from Bacteroidota bacterium, assembly GCA_024279715.1. GTDB lineage: Bacteria > Bacteroidota > Bacteroidia > Flavobacteriales_D > JABDKJ01 > JAJRRH01. The sequence continues at coordinate 1,384 of JAJRRH010000086.1, read as the reverse complement.
AAATTAGCGACTCTGACGTAAACTTAGCATCTGCTTCAGATGCAATAATTATTGGATTCCAGGTAAGGCCTTCTAGTACAGCGCGAAAACTTGCTGAAAAAGAAGAAGTGCAAATCAAACTATACTCAATCATCTATGATGTAATTGATGATGTAAAAGATGCAATGGAAGGAATGCTTTCTGCGAAGATTGAAGAGAAAATTGTGGGTATGATTGAAGTGAGAGAAGTCTTCAAAATAACGAGAATAGGAACTATTGCTGGTTGCTTCGTAACGGAAGGAAAAATATTGAGAAACAACTCTATACGACTTATTCGAGACGGTGTTGTGAAGTATACTGGAAAGTTAGGTTCATTGAAACGTTTCAAAGATGATGTCAAGGAAGTGACCAAAGACTATGAATGTGGATTGAACATCAATAACTTCAATGACATCCAAGTTGGAGATCAAATAGAATCGTACGAAGAAATTGAAGTGCGCCAGACATTAGGAAAGTAATAGCTGAAATGCATTACTTGTAAATGACAGGTGTTTTAATTTTGTCTTTCACAATATATGCCTCAGAAAATGATTTCTTGATCTTGGCTAGGTGTTTTTCAGCTAATTGTTTTGTTGGGAAATTACCAATCCTCAATCTGAAATTCGGAGGCAGCCAATCAACGTATGTTCGAAAAGAGAATTTGGACTCAAAGGATGCTCGCTTATTATTTACCAATGTTTTAGAACCAAATATGATCTGAATTCTAAACCCTTCATGCTCGTACGGATGGGCTCTAATGACATCGTCTAATATGTTAATGCGTTCATCTTGAATAATTCTAATTGTCCCTTTGTTTGTTTCACCTTCAGCATGCTTTACTTTAATCAATAAAGTTCTTCCATTCTTTGTTAGCGTATCATTAGTCTCGTGAACTATGGAGTCAGTTAATAATAGGCTACTATCTGGCAACTCTACCGTTAAACTGTCTTGTGCAGAAAGAGACCCCATAAATAGGGAAGCGAAAAGCAACATTAATTTCGTGTATGTGTTTAAATAATCTAGTTTCATCTCAAGGACTGTGTAATTACTTTTTGGCAAAAATAACATCTAATAGCAGTTAATTGTCTAACAGTTGAAATAATTATACCAAACATTGTTTTATTATTATTGAAGATGTTAAAAACTCCATTTTTAGACTTATTGATTATTGATTACTCAAGATAATCCTCATTAATAGAGAGGCAGTAAGGAGAGATTATATTTGAGTTTGTAAAAATTAGATGGTATCTGCTTATGAACGAATTATTTATCATGTTAATCATATTGTTGGTTTGGTGAAAATGGGGGTGTATCTTACGGTGGGCAGTCAAGAGTATTGATAGTCAGTACTTTGCTATTTGGTCAT
>JAJRRH010000085.1 GCA_024279715.1 Bacteroidota bacterium | reverse complement strand
ATACGAGAAATAATAGTTGAAAAATAGCCAACGCATAAGCCAATCAAGGTTTCTCCTATTATTGGTGTTACTTCATCAGTTATTTTATGTGCTATTCATTTGTTTTATCAAACATTATTTTCATTTAACCCGAAAAATTCACCCATTTTTCGACGACTAAATACACCAACAAGATTGAGTTTTTCTAAATCTGGGTTTCACGCTTTGCTTCCCAAAACCCAGCATGCAGTTCTGCTGAGCTTGTCAAAGTATTCGCTCAATACACATCGTTTTTGCATCAATAAATAGAGATAATAATAATTGGATGTACTCTAGTTTTAAAAGTAAAGTTCATGAATACAAGTTGATCATTACAGCATTGAGATAAAGTTAGCAAGGAAGTTGCTACTATAAAACCACCTACAATAATCCCCCAGTAAAGTCGTTATCCATCTACTATTTCCCTCCGACACGTACTAGCAACAAATGAAAACGACCATTACCTCCATCGCTCTATTGGGGATATTACTATCTTGTGCAAACAATGATTCTCAAACAAACTCAATCCTAAATATAAACTCTGTAACGAAAATATTTAATCCACCCAAGGAGGAATACAAATATAAAACATACACCCCTAAAAGTGAATTAGAAAATCATTACATCGGATTTAACTCTCCTAACGCCATCAATAGAATTGCAGAAATAGAAAATGCGTATTTTAATGACTCCAAGACGGGATTTAGCAAATTCTATGGCACTGTTTGGAAGGAATATGCTATGGAAAATTATACCGACGAGGATTCCATACAAATCTTTGACTATTACCAATCCAAAATGCAAGAAAAAGACGAAAATATCCAAAGCATGGATTGTACAATATATGCGGTAGAAGCTTTGAAACATGGATTGGGAGACAAGTATAAGGCGGTAAGAAACTATCATAGGCAGATCTATAAAAACCAAGGATATGCTGGATGGAGCATGGCATATATCCTTACTAAATATTATGATTGGGAGGCGTATCTTATCGTTTCTGAAACATCTGAAGAGTATAGTTCCTGCCTGACAAATTTCAAAAAAGACAAGAAATATCATGTGTGGAAACAACCAGATATTCCGATTGAAAGATTGTATATCCTAGAAAAGGAAGTATCTGACATTGACCGTCTTTTGCTTGAAAATGAATTTGGATGGGGATTTAGTGAGCAAGGATGGCATACATGGATTACAAGATTTGACACACTGAAAGAGTGTAATTGGATAGGATCACCGTCCGTAGTTGAAGATCCATTGAACTTCAATATTCCTTTGTTTCTACAAACTAAATTTACGGATTACACGGACTATGCGAGCCATGTGATAGTTTTTCCACCGAAAAAATAATTACTTTTGAATATGGATATTCTCGCCTACTTCTCCCTGATGATTTTCATACAACTGGGATTGTACCTTATTATGGAAAAATTCAAGATTGGACGTTGGAAGCCAGTTATTCTGATCCTCATTATCTTGTTGTCTTTCTATATCTATCCCCGTCAACTAATGAGAACTCCATCTGAAAATGGTATAAATTGTGGTAATTCAACATTTGCTGTAATTCTAGGAATATGGTTTCTCGCTATAACTCTTTTTCCTTTGGTTCATTTTAGCTATCTCAGCATTAGAAATATAGTAGATAGAAATAATAAAAACAACCCAAGAAAAACTAACAATTAATAAGGTAATTACTTAGAACTCCGAGTAAGCATCCATACGGGAAGCCATGAAAACAACAATCCAATTCCCAATACAATAGCCGCTACCAAAAAGAAATCACTTGCACGGATGATGACTGGATAATAATCCACAATACCACCCTCCAAGGGTATTATCCCAATATTCTGCTGTATCCAACTGAAGATAAAACCGAGTATCAATCCGATGAATGCCCCCAAGGCGCTGAGCATTATTCCTTCTAAAAAGAAAACTTTTCTCACCGTGGCTTCCGTAGCGCCAAGGCTTTTGAGTATCATTCGGTCTTTGCTTTTGTCGATGATTAATATCGTCAGGGAAGCGAAAATATTGAAGGTAGCAATAGCAACAATAAATGCTAAAATAAAAATGGTGACCAATCTTTCAGACTTATTCGCCTTATAGATGATGGCATTTTTATCAAATTGAGTAATGATTTTTACAGGAAATTGACCCTTTGCGATCAACTTTTCAATTTTTTCAGTTGCTCTTGAAATTTCCACCTCTTTATTAAGCATCAATTCATAATGACTAACTGATTTTTCAATACCAAATAAATCTTGTGCAAACGTAAGAGAGGTTATCACATATTTCGTGTCAAAATCTACATTGATAGAGAACACTCCCCCAGCCATCAGCGTCTTCTTGGTAGTCGCTCGTTCACGGCTTTTGTATATTTTTTTTCCCTTGCGAGGAGCGTATATCGTCAGTGGCGTAAAACTATCGGCGTAGAGTCCAGCTCCTAATTCTTGTTTGATCCCATACCCTAGCAGCCCATATTGCACATCCCCCCGTTCGGGCTCTGTGATGCCATCAATAATGTGGTCTTTGAAATTCATCTTCTCCAGATAGCTGTTGGTCACTCCCTTCAAGGATGCAATACGTTGCTTATCTCTATAGGCAAGAATCACGTTATCTTCGATGACAGGCTCTATCCAGGCGACTTCCTCTAATGCCAAAATATCACTAAGGTCAAGACTATCCGCAGGAATGGTCTTTCCACGTGCTGGTGCTATGGTAATATCGGCATCCAGGGAGCTGTACAATTCGTGAACCAATTCATCTATTCCATTAAACGCAGATAGTATCACCACCATTGCAGTAGTAACGAAGGCAATGACAATCACCGAAATAGTGGTGATAACATTGATTATGTTCCTTGATTTTTTGGCAAAAAGATACCGCTTCGCTATATAAAAAGGGAAATTCATAGGGTCACTAGTCCACTCTCAATCCTGTATCCATTCCAAGTATTATTCACCTTTTAGTAGTTTATCAATCTTTTCAGCATAGTCTAGGCTATCATCCAGAAAGAAAGAAAGCGAAGGGGTTCGTCGCATACTTTTTCCTACCACATCTGACAACAGCTTTCTTACTCTCTTGGTATGCTGATTGAGCTCATCGATATATGCTTGCTTATCTTCCACGTCCATCACACTCACATATACCTTCGCAATGGATAGGTCTGGACTGATTCTTACCGCCGTAATGGTATTAAATACGCCACCAAATACGGTGTGTCTATGAAAAAGGAAGATGTTACTCAATTCCTTTTGTAACATGCGTTCTATTCTTTGTTGTCTTATGGATGCCATGGGACAAAGATACTAAATAAGTGACTTGTGATGCTAGGGATGAGAAACAGTTTTTGTTTGATTTTTGTGTTTTTTAGAAGACGAGGGATGTTTTGAAGGTCGCCATGAAATGAAAATCAGAGTAAATAGTGGAAATAGTGCGGTATTTTGATGGTCTTTTTACAAATTTATAATAGGCGAGATTGTTTTTAGCATTGGGGCTAACTAAAATAACCATAAACTAACAAACCATACTAATTCATAATAACAGTTAACCCAATCTGCCCTTTCTCAATCATAAATCAATATATTTGCCGAGATGAAAAACCTGAGTGTCATTTTACAATATCTCAAAAATCAAAAGCGATATGCGTTTTTGCAAGTATTCTTCGATATCTTATTTGTGATATTCAATCTGTTGTCATTGTTAATCATGATGCCGTTTTTGAATCTCATCTTTGGAGAAACCAAGGGCATCGTCAGTAAGCCCGAATTTGCATGGGATAAGCAGTATTTTGTAGATTATTTCAACTTCACCATGCAGCAATGGGTAGAACCCGGCAATGAGAAGCAAGCCTTAGCGATGCTTTGCGTATTAATAGCCGTTCTTTATCTATTAAAAAACATTTTTAGATACCTCGCCATGGTGTGTATGGCATATATTAGGCATGGCGTAGCAGCAGAATTAAGGAAAGATATATATGATAAAATAACGTCATTACCATTGAGTTTTTTCTCCAAAGAAAAAAAAGGGGACATCATGGCTCGTAGCACGGCAGATGTTTTGGAGATTGAGCTATCCATATTGGGTTCGTTAGAAATGCTGTTTCGGGATCCGTTAAGTGTACTACTTACGTTATCTACTTTGTTTCTTATCAGCCCAAGTTTGAGTATTTTTTCTATCGTTTTGTTGCCTTTGAGTGGATTAATCATCGGATGGGTAGGTAAGAGTCTTCGACGCACCTCTTTTCTCGGGCAAAGTAAATCGGGTGAGCTTCTCGCTTATCTAGAGGAATCTCTTGGCGGAATAAGAATAATCAAAGGCTTTGGTGCTGAGAGTTTTGTAAGAAAAAGATTTGATATTATAAATACCAAATTGAAGTCGATCAATATACGCATGCTGAATGTAAAAGATATCGCTTCTCCATTGAGTGAATTCATGGGCGCACTGGTGCTAGTAGTCCTCGTTTGGTTTGGTGGCAATCTAATTCTAGACCGCAAGGATGGCAGTGGATTACAGCCGAGTGAATTTATTACATTTATCGCTCTTTTCTCACAAGTATTGAGACCCATTCAAAACATATCTAAAGCTTGGACTAAAATCAATAAGGGCTTAGCATCCATGGATCGGGTGAATAAGATATTACATGCTGACAATTCTATTCAAGAAGCACCAAATGCTAAGACAATCACATCCTTTGAAAAAGAAATAGAATTTGAGAATGTACATTTCTCTTATAACGACCAGCCCTTGATTACGGCTGTTAATTTCAAAATAAAGAAAGGGCAAACTATTGCATTGGTTGGTGAATCGGGCGGTGGAAAATCTACACTGATGGATTTAGTGACTCGTTTTTATGACGTTCAAAAAGGGCAAATAAAAATTGATGGTACAGACATCAAGGATATAAAACTAGCAGACATCAGAGGTCTGTTTGGCATCGTATCGCAAAAAGCTATATTATTCAATGACACGATATACAACAATATCGCATTTGGCCATCAAGATGCTACCAAGGAAGATGTGATTTTTGCGGCTAAAATCGCCAATGCAGATGTCTTCATCAATGACATGGAAAATGGGTATGACACGATCGTCGGAGATGGTGGTGACTTGCTCTCAGGCGGTCAAAAACAACGTATTAGTATCGCACGGGCAGTGCTAAAAAACCCACCTATTCTACTGCTTGATGAAGCCACTTCAGCCCTTGATACTGAATCTGAAAAACTCGTGCAAGATGCCTTGACAAACCTTCTTAAAAACAGAACTTCTTTGGTAATTGCTCACCGCTTATCGACCATACAAAATGCAGATGAAATCATTGTCATCAAAGAAGGTAAAATAGCCGAACGTGGTAGTCACAAAGACCTCATCACCATGAATGGCATATACAGTAAATTGATATCTATGCAATCCCTTTCATAATCCCCCACCAACATGCCATCAACTATCCTACCGACTATATACCATGAAAAAAATGACTTGGACCAATTACGAACAGTATTACATCAAGAATTTGAAAAGAGTAAAAAAGTAATTCTAGTAGATGAAAACACCCACGAGCATTGTTTGCCACTGCTACTGAGGACACTTCCTGAGTTAGAAGATGCGGAGATACTTGGCGTGAGGGATGGGGATTCCGCAAAGTCAATAGAGATGTGTATGGAACTTTGGACTTCGTTGACCAATCTCAACATCAACCGTAATGATGTATTCATTAACTTAGGGGGCGGTGTCGTGTCCGACATTGGTGGATTTGTAGCTGCCACCTATAAGAGAGGGATGAATTATATCAATGTCCCAACCACACTTTTGGCACAGGTGGACGCAAGTATTGGTGGGAAAACGGGTGTTAATTTCTCTCATTTCAAAAATCTTATTGGGGCTATTTATCAACCACATTCTATCTTCATCTATCCCACATTTCTGAAAACTCTGCCTTTAAAACAAGTCTATTCTGGATATGCAGAAATGATCAAAGCAGCACTCATCGGTGATAAAAAACTTTGGGATCACTTGGTTGATATAGAACAACTAACTCTTGATAAATTAGTATCATTGATTCCCATCTCCGTTGGCATTAAATCTACCATAGTAGAAAAAGACCCTCTAGAAAAAAATATTCGTAAGACCCTTAACTTTGGTCATACGATAGGCCATGCGATAGAAACGTACTCCATGAATCATCATCGAAACCCATGTTTGCATGGTGAGGCAGTTGCAATGGGGATGATCTGCGAAACATTCATCTCTTTCAAATCAGGTAAAATAGACAGTGGTAAAATGAATGCTATTATTTCTTTTATAAGCAGTCATTTCAAGAAGATAGTTTTCGATCCAGCACATATATCATCGATAACAGATTCGATGAGAAAAGATAAAAAAAACATAACGGATGCTATCAATTTTTCTTTGTTAGACGACATTGGAGAGGCGTGTTACAACATCGAAATAGAAGAGAAAATAATATCCGACTCTCTGAGATATCTATTCCATTTACAACATTAAAAATGTATAGACTGGTAAAGAAAAATATAGCCTCGTCAACGCATGTTCTTTTGCCTATTTCTAAAAGTATATTTAATAGACAACAGATAATTCGGGCTATTTTGAAACAGAAAATTGCTTCGCCATCTGAACAATATCCCGAAGACTGTAATGTGATTTTGAATGCATTAAGAAGTGCCGAAGACAGTATAAATATTGGTCATGCGGGGAGTGCCATGCGATTTCTCACAGCTTACTACACGCTCCAAAATCGAACGATAACACTACGAGGATCTGTGCAAATGCACCAACGCCCGATAGGTATATTGGTGAAAGCACTTAATCATTTAGGTGCTGACATAGAACATATTGAAGATTACGGATATCCACCTTTACTCCTAAAAAAAAGAAATCTACAAGGTGGAGAAATCGAAATTTCAGGCAGTGTGAGCAGTCAATATATCACTGCAATAATGCTCATTGCTCCTGAACTCACGCTGGGGCTGAAACTGACTATTACTCCGCCGATAGTATCCATGCCGTATATAGAAATGACGACTACCATAATGAAACACTATGGTATAGTTATTCATCAAAAAAAGAATACTAGTGGCAGTATTACTATTAGCATTGCACATCAAGAATATCAAATAGTAGATTCGCTAGAAGAAAAGGATTGGAGTGCTGCTGCATTCTGGTATGAGTATGTCTCACTCACTAAAGATGCGGTTGTTCTTCTTCCTGGACTATCTCTTAAAAGTCTTCAAGGAGATAATATTTTGGCGTCGGTATATGAATCATTAGGAGTAATTACGGTCGAGGACAACACAGGTATTCGATTGATACAAAAGAATAAAACAGTAGATGCCTTTGAATACGATTGCAGTAAATATCCAGACATCGCTTTGGCACTTGTATGTACTTGCGTCGGGCATAAAATAAACTTCAAGATCACAGGGCTTCAAACCCTTCTCTTAAAAGAGACAGATAGGATATTGGCTTTGAAAAAAGAGCTTGCTAAAATAGGGGCAGAACTTATCACGACGAATGATTCCATATCCTGTTCTCTAATAAAACTCCATGACCCTACAGATGCTTTTTGCACCTATGACGACCATAGAATGGCGATGAGCTTAGCACCCTTGGCTGCCATAATTAATGGTGTGGTTATCAAAAATCCAGAGGTAGTTAATAAATCCTATCCTGGTTATTGGAAGGAGATGCGTCGGTTTTTTGAGATTAGGTCTATTTAGTATTTGTGGATTATTAAGATTCGTTACTACGTTTTAATTAGTGCTTTTGCCATGTTCCTATTATTGACACTATTGAGGTGGTGATAATCTCTTTAGGTTGGGTATACTCTTTGGATTGGGGGTACTCTTTGGGTTAGATGCTCTCTTTCGGATCTCGAGCGTAGTCGAGAGGCCTGGTTTGAAATTCTACCTTCACATGTTGGCCTCTCGACAAAGCTGCGCTTTGAATGCACGAGAACCTTTAATTTATCCTTCAATTCACAATTCTATATGCTCTGATTGAGAACATTCGATTCATAACCCTACTACAAAGTAGATATTCATACTCGTTTTAACATTCAAAATAATCTCCTAACATCTGCCAAACAGAAATAATAATAAACGTACTTTTACCATCACAACGTAACCTAGTAAAACAATAGATGACTAAAAAACAACCCATTTTTATATTTGGTCCATGCAGTGCTGAATCTGAGGAGCAGGTAATCTCAACAGCTCGAGAATTAAAAAAATATTTTGACAAAATAATCTTCAGGGCTGGAATATGGAAACCTCGAACACGCCCTGGTAATTTTGAAGGAATGGGCACTGAAGCACTTCCGTGGTTGGTTCGAGTAAAGGAGGAATTTGGATTTGAAGTATGTACCGAAGTGGCAAATACCGACCATGTAGAAGCATGCTTAAAAGCTGGTATTGATCAATTATGGATAGGTGCCCGAACGACAGTTAACCCTTTTTCAGTACAAGAAATAGCGGATGCATTACAAGGTGTGGATATACCTGTCATGGTGAAAAACCCTATCCATCCGGATTTCAATCTGTGGCTCGGAGCTATTGAAAGAATAGAAAAAGCGGGGATAAAAGAAATATCTGCTATCCATCGCGGGTTTCATCATTATGACAATGCTCCTTACCGAAATTATCCCGACTGGGACATGGCGATTAAGATGAAAACAATGCGTCCACATACACCTGTAATCTGCGATGCTAGTCATATTAGTGGAATACCATCGCTCATTCCGCATGTGGCACAAAAAGCGCTCAACCTTGATATGGATGGTCTATTGATAGAGACTCACATACAGCCAGAAGTGGCGCTAAGTGATGCAAAGCAGCAAGTGACTCCATCCCAATTGAATGATATAATTCGGGGTTTGGATTTCAAAAAACCCACCAGTGACAATCCCGATTACACCGAAAAAATCAGTGCGCTAAGAACCCAAATTGATGCCCTAGACGAACAAATAATAGAAAGTATTGGCAAACGGATGAATCTCGCAGAAGACATAGGGAAATACAAACATGAACAAGGTGTGACAGTATTTCAACAACAGCGATGGGCATTTGTACGCCAACGGTATTTTGACTGGGGTGCTTCCCTAGGGTTGAGTCCTCCTTTTATTGAAACACTCTTGACGGCACTGCATGATGAGTCTATTCTGAAGCAGGAGATTGAGGAATGAATACATCTGTGAATACGTGATATTTAATATCAAAAAAAAATCAGTTTCAAAATGATTCTTAACGACTGATTTACTGTGGCTTAATCGTCTAATTTGTTTTTTCACTATATTCGCATAAAATAATCGCAACCCCACCTGTAACAAATACAACCTGGCGTGCGTCTTAGCGATAACACCTACTACTAGTGACCACAAAAGAATATAATCATAGTGTTGATTTATACTCCGACAATATATTTCGGTTTATAATTAAGAGTCTTAGAAATGAGGCACTATCGAAGGATATAGTCCAGGAGACCTATCTAAAACTATGGAATAAGGTGAATGAAGTGAGTTACGAAAAGGTAAAGTCATGGTTGTTTACGACAGCGTATCGCACGATGATCGATCAGATAAGAAAAGAAAAAAAATACCAAGGAGACTTAGACGATGTGCCACACACGACGATGGTAACTAACCAACCTTCGTCCGACCTACAAACAATATTGGAAGAGGCACTAGAGACATTGCCAGAAAAACAAAAAACCGTCATCCTTTTAAAAGACTATGAAGGCTATAATTACAAAGAAATTGGAGAGATGACTGGGCTTAATGAGTCGCAAGTAAAAGTGTACATCTACCGAGGAAGAAAAGCATTGCAAACCTACTTAGTAAGCATTGATTTATTGATTTGAGACAAATGGAAAACATCACAATACATAATTACGAATCATGGTTTATCGACTATATCGAGGGCAATCTCGATGCAGATAGCATGGCTGCGTTGACTTTGTTTTTGAAGGATCATCCTGAATTAAAACTCGAATTGGAGGAATTTGACAACCTTTCCCTTACCCCTACTTCTGTTCAGTTTCAAGATAAAAATCAACTTAGGAAAGATGAGAGAGCCCTCTCGAATCCGCACATGAACTTATCGACATTCACAACCAATGATTTTATCGCTTACCATGAAGGGGATTTGTCCGATATTGAAAAAAAACAAGTCTTGACATTTATAGAAAAAAATAAGGCTGCCAAAATTGAATTTGATCAACTCGCCGAGGTTTACCTCCAACCGACGGAAGTAATTTTTAAGAATAAAGATATATTGTATAAAAAAGGTGGGGTTATTATTCCTTTGTTCGTCCGCTATGCTGTTGCTGCCTCTATCCTTCTGATGATTTCATTGTTTTATTTCACAGACAATACGGGAGTTGATGTACGGGTTGCCGACGACCATTCGCAAGAGACTATCGAATCGACAGAAGAAAAATCCGAACCTAAATTGATGAAAACACAAGAAGATGGTCTTGAGATGAATAAATCTATTGCCTCTGAAAAGGTTGTTCCCACAGAAAATTTGGAGCAAATAAAGCGTGACAATCCCACCATTACTTCCAATAAATTAGCACAAGTACCTACCGCAAAAAGTCGAACAGGATCAGAGAATAAATCAACTCAGAATAGAGAGGTGATCACTCTTCGTGCAAAGACTGTGGCAGAGATACCACATAATTTTACTTCGTCACAAATGGTGGCAGCATTGAGGGGGTTGCCCGAGGTGGTGAATAATTCGATGGCTGATAATTCAACTGTCGCTGTTGAGACAACGACAACGATGACTCTTATGGAATACACCGAACAACAAGTTGCGCAAAAAGTAATAGGCAGTGAAGGGAACAAATTACGGGTGTTTGATGTTTTGAAAAAAATTGGAGACAAATCTAAGTTGTACCGCTTACAAGAGGAGAGTAATCATAAGTTTAGTTTGAAAATTGCCAAAGTAAAAATTGAAGGAAAGCGGGGTAAAATTGATGTTTGATGGAAGTCTATGGATGTCGTTAAGGTGTATCACCGATGGCATTAGGGTTTATCCGAGTTTTTTTCTTAGACACTATATTCTTTTTACTTAGATCACTTCCTTGTTGTGTTGCCATTGAATAAAATTCTCTATCCCATTGGTCAACCTTAAATTTCTTTTTAATCCATTTTTTTTATGATACTTTTGTAAAAAAATAACCATGACTAGCATCAACGATTATAACTTTCAAGGAAAAAGAGCCTTAGTACGTGTGGACTTTAATGTACCGATGGATGAATTCTATCGTGTGACGGATACCACTCGTATTCGTGCCGCAATTCCAACAATCAAGAAGATACTTAGTGATGGAGGTTCTTGCGTATTGATGTCTCACCTCGGTCGCCCTAAAGGCGAAGACCCTGATTTATCATTGCGATATGTTGTGCCTGCTATCGAGGAATTATTGGGGCAATCTGTGAATTTCGCGGGCTCAATAGTGGATGAAAAAGCCTTCGAGGCAAGTGCAAACTTGAATACAGGAGAAGTATTATTGCTAGAGAATTTACGATACGATCCGAGAGAAAAATCGGGAGACCTAGAATTTGCCAAACTTCTTTCTAAACATGCTGACGTCTATGTCAATGATGCTTTCGGAACAGCACATAGAGCCCATGCCTCAACAGCGGTTGTCGCTCAATTTTTTGAAGAGAAGATGTTTGGACTTCTTCTTGAAAATGAGATAAAAAACATCGACATCGTATTGCATCATGCGGAGAAACCATTGACAGCTATTGTGGGTGGCGCGAAAGTTTCAAGCAAGATTGACATCATACAAAACTTACTCTCAAAGACCGATCACTTAATCATAGGTGGAGGCATGGCATATACTTTTTTAAAGGCAAAAGGTGGTAAAATAGGATCCTCATTAGTGGAAGATGACTATGTAGAAAAAGCATTGGAGATAATGAAAAAAGCGGAAGAACTTGGTGTATCCATTCATCTACCTGAAGACACTGTTTGCGCCAATGAATTTCATAATGACGCTAAGATCCAAACGGTAAAGAGCTTTGAAATTCCAGATGGCTGGATGGGACTTGACATAGGACTGAAAGCCATTGAGAAATACACGGAAGTGATACTTAAAAGCAAAACGATATTATGGAATGGACCGATGGGTGTGTTTGAGATGCCTTCGTTTTCCAAAGGAACAGAACAAGTAGCCAATATGGTAGCAAAGGCAACGATCAAAGGGGCATTTTCACTAATAGGTGGTGGCGACTCTGTGGCTGCTATCAATCAATTTGAATTAAGCAATCAAGTGAGCTATATCAGCACAGGTGGTGGTGCTATGTTGGAATACCTTGAAGGAAAAGTATTGCCGGGGATTGCGGCGATGAAAGACTGATAGTACAAAAATTATTATTCGGTGAAATTCTGAATCAACATATAAGTCATTCCAAAACAAACTTACCCGTACTCAATACATTCCCACCATCATCAAGAACGGTAATGAAGTATAAACCAATTATATATTGAGAAATATCCAACTTCAATTCTCTTATGCTTTGATTCGTATAATTAACATCTTGGGTTAACAATACTTTTCCTTGCGCCGAAGACAATACAACCTGAGAATAGTTCTTCAATAAAGAAATACTTACATAATCCGTGGCGGGATTTGGCCAAACTGCAATATGTATTGGTGACAAAAGATCTTCCGAGACCCCCAAGGGCTCACAGCCATCCCATTCTACATCTCCACATCCATCAATCTTTAATAACCAAGAGTACACACCTGCTCCTTCTTCTTCATACAGTTCCCAATTATGAAAAAAACCGGCCAATGCATATCCGCCATCTGGTGTTTTTTCAATATCATACAACCTTTGATCTATCATAAAATAATCTACCGGGGCAAGGTGTGGATACGTTTGAAACCATTCTTGATCACCATTAGCATTCAGTT
>JAJRRH010000007.1 GCA_024279715.1 Bacteroidota bacterium | reverse complement strand
CTGCATAAAGTAATCAAGATCGAGTTCGTACATATCTCCCTCTTCAAAATCAATTATATAGTCCGTATTCACTTCTCGCATTATCATCCGTCCGTCATAACGGGCACGTCCTATTTCATAATTTCCGCCATTGTTTGTAAACTCTTCCACCTCATCAATCAGAACGATATGACAAATAGACCCTATGATCTGCAACCGTTTATGCCGTCCTTCATGAGTTAAGAATACTTTACCGTTATTGCTATACCCCCATATATCTTTAGACTCTATCTGCCGTAAGGTGTCGTTCACCATATGATACAAACGTTTGCTACGTGTCCATTCCCCGTGTGTACTTCTTCCTTTCTTATCCAGAATGTCTGACGATTTCACCCCAGGACAATTATCTTTAAACTCTTGTATATTAAAATACAGCCCATCTTTAAACTGAAAATTACTAGTAAATCTCACCAGTGTATCCGTCTGAGCAGATAAGGACACCCCAACAAAACAAAGTGCAAAAACCATTAGAACATATCTCATCATAACTACAAATTTAACCAAAAAATAGATTCCCTCAACCATTCAATCTATTGTTGATACTATGTACTTGCGCATCCTTCCAAAAAGTACTACTTTTCAGTCACGATCTAAGTTTAGAGTGGATACCGATAAAAAAATACGGACAGCTCTAAACTAACACACGCACTACCTAACTAAACGACTGTGTTGCAAGGTCATAAAGACAGCAGTCAAATGAATAAAGTAAATTATCTAATGCAATTGGCATGCCATTTATGGATGTGCATGGTGTTAATACACCCATCATTGGGGTATTCTTCTGCAGATTTACACGATAGTTTCATTTCTGAGTTTTCAACAATTAAGCTATCTGAAGCTGACACAAAGGCATTTCTTGACAAAAGTCAGCTGGAAATATCTGCTTATCTGGATCGAGTAATAATCATTGATAACAACCAGATATATTTAAAAAGAGACAAACAAAAGATAATGAATGACCTCACGAAAATGGTCAATTATTATTTAGCCAAGACTTGCCCAGACTATGACATCATATATGGTGGCTTCTCCCCTCAACTGGAAGACAAGCTCATGGAGATAGACAAGTCTCGCAATGGCAGGCAGGCAGGCAATAGGGAGTACAAGAATCGACTTGACGAAATCAAACGGATGATACAAGATGAGCTCCATGAGTTCATTTCATACTATGAATCAGAAGAGAACATAAAACCTAGAGACATAAAACCACCTTCAAAGCTAGACCCATTAGACGTGGGTGAATTGTACTTGCTGTCGGAAGAGTCCAACCCGGCCATGGATCCGTTTACAGGTGAACCACTTTTGGAGATAAACAATCTTGATGAGCGCATAGTTGCTATGCTAGAAAGCAACAATCAGTTGATTCTGCTTCTATCCAATCAGATGATATCATTACAACAAGAGATGATAGAACTCAAAAAAGAAGGACTGGAATACCAAAGAGAATTTGCTGACATCCACAAACGTATTGACGGACTTGAAAGTGTGATTAATGAAATAAGATCACAGAATTCATTGGTGAGTCTCAACCCAAACATGACGCCAATCGCAAGAGAAACAACAGTAAAGCTACTCTTTAATAAAAACTCTTATACAATTGGTGACGAATACTATACACTCCTAGAAAATGTGTCTAAAAAGCTAAAGTCCCATAACGAATATCGGATAGTAATCACAGGAATGGCGGATAAATCTGGGAATAAAAAACTCAATGAGGAAATCTCTAGAAAACGGGCTTTAGCGACTAGTCTATATCTACAAAACTTAGGCGTTGACAAAAAACAAATGCTTATTAATTTTGTCGGAGACAGCCAATCAAGCGTAGAGTCAAAATCAGACAGACGTGTAGAAATAGAGTGGCTGACGAGATAAATCAGAACTCCTTCTTTAAAATATCCATATAATTATTGTGCTGACTATCGGTAACGTCAAGATGATAAACGATACGTACTGCCTGCCCACCCATACCGATCACCAAAACATTCTTATTCTTCATATTCTCAATATGTGCTTGGACACTGTGACCTTCCTTCAAATAATAAATAACGATATTGGTTTCGACACCTAGAACTCTCTCTACATAAGGCAAAGATTCCAATAAAGCGCCTGCCTGTTTGGCTCTTTGGTGATCTATCTTCAATCTATCCACGTGGTTGTCGAGTGCATAGATACCTGCAGCAGCAAGGAATCCTGCTTGACGCATACCTCCTCCAAAGACTTTACGCACCCTTCGAGCTTGATGAATAAAACTAACATCTCCAATCAAGACACTTCCTACAGGTGCTCCCAACCCCTTTGACAGACAAATAGAAATAGAATCAAAATATTTTCCGTATTCCTCTGGAGCGACTCCACTTTCAATCAAGGCATTGAAGGCTCTTGCTCCGTCCAGATGATATTTCATGCCCGACTTCTGACAAAGCTCACCGATAGCTTTTAAATTATTATGCGACCAGATCGCACCACCGCCCTTATTACTTGTGTCCTCTACACACACAAGACTTGTATGTGGCTTATGGACATCATCCGGATTAATAACAGATTGAATGTCATTAGCGGTAAATCTTCCTCTGTCTCCTTTCAACAATTTTGCCGTTACACCAGAATTCATCGCCATACCACCACCCTCATAATGATACACATGTGCGAGATCGCCACAAATCACTTCATCTCCGGGATGTGTATGGACTTTTATGGCTATTTGATTACACATGGTGCCGGAGGGACAAAAGATTGCTGATTCTTGTCCAAACATCTTGGCCACTTTATCTTCCAGAGCATTGACAGAAGGGTCTTCCATGAACACATCATCTCCCACAGATGCATTCATCATCGCATCCAACATCTCTTGAGTTGGTTTTGTAATCGTGTCACTTCTAAAATCTATCATGGTTATTTTTTTCTAATAATCATCAATCCATCTCTTACAGCCAACAAAACATTTTCGACAGATTCATCACTGTGAATATAATCATTAAAGGCACGTAAAAAAATGGTCTCCTTATCCTTTTCATGCCCTTTCTCAGCTACCTTGCCACTCCATAACACATTATCGGCGATGATATAACCACCTGTTCTTAATTTAGGCA
The DNA here is from genome assembly GCA_024279715.1 of Bacteroidota bacterium. Lineage (GTDB taxonomy): Bacteria > Bacteroidota > Bacteroidia > Flavobacteriales_D > JABDKJ01 > JAJRRH01. The sequence goes on along the minus strand of JAJRRH010000007.1, from coordinate 5,948 downwards.
ACAATGCTTTATAATAGACAAGATAATTCTCCTTGTCTGCATCGATGAACACCAAATCTATTTCGTCAGGCAATTTAGATATATAGGCACTGGCGTCAGAAATTACAGTATGAATCTGAGCTTTAAAAGGACTTAACTCTATGTATTTGCTCTGAATAGCTCGATATTCTTCTTCGCTATCAATAGTAATCAATCGACCATCCGGCCTAAGTCCTTCCGCCAAGCAAAGCGCCGAATACCCTGTGTAAGTACCTAGTTCAACGATTAATTTAGGTGAAATCATTTTAGAAAACATACTGAGAAATCGCCCTTGGATGTGCCCTGACAACATTCTTGGACGGAGTACTTTCAGGTGTGTTTCACGGTACAAATCATAGAGATAACTAGGCTCAACATCAGAATGTTGGGCAGCGTAGTTTTGGATATGCTCGGGTAAAAAATCCATTCAATAAGGATTCATCTTACTACTTCTTCCCGTTTACCTTGATAAGCTCAATCTCGAATATTAGCGTCGAACCAGGAGGTATTGGCCCACTCGTTTTATTTCCATATGCTAAATGTGCAGGGATAGTCACCTTCCATTTGTCCCCTTCTTTCATCAATTGAAGAATTTCTGTCCAACCTCTGATCACTTGAGTAAGCTGAAAATCGATAGGCTTACCACGTTCTACGGAACTGTCAAATACTGTTCCGTCTATCAGTGTGCCATGATAGTGCACTGTTACGGCGTCATTAATGGTAGGTGTCTTACCATTTCCAGACTTCAACACTTCGTATTGCAATCCTGATTCCGTACCCTGTATGCCACTCTTTTTGGCATTCTCCAACATATATGCCTCCCCTATTTTTCTGTTTTCTTCTGCTTTTGAAAGTGCTTCAATCTCGCTTTTTCTTTGAAGATTACCAAAATATACTCTCAAGAAATTATTAGCTTCCGTAAGATCCATCATCCCTTCATCATCAGACATTCCTACTGCAAACCCTTTAGCAACAAGCGCAGGGTTCACTTCAATCCCTTCCTTATACAATCCACTGCCATCGATTAATCCATAAGCGTAGCTTACAGAATCTATGGTATTGTTTAAAACGACATCTGTTGATGTCTCTTCATTTGCCGTCTTAGTATCATCACAGGCTGTCAATCCCAACAGCAGTACGCTGATGGTTATAATAAATAATCTCATTCTTATTGTTTTAGTTTTGATTTTGGAGGGCATTCAGCACCTCAATTTTATCTATTTAGCAATTACTGCCTTCTCTACTTTAATAAGCTCCACATCAAAGATTAAAGTTGCGAAAGGCCCAATTTGTTGACCTGCACCTTTCTCTCCATAAGCAAGATTGTAGGGTATGGTTAATTTCCATTTAGCCCCTTCACCCATTAATTGAAGTGCTTCTGTCCATCCGGCAATGACCTGATTCACACCAAATGTAGCAGGCGTACCTCTCTCTACCGAACTATCGAAAACGGTTCCATCCAGTAAAGTACCTGTGTAATGTACGGTCACTTTGTCCGTTGGCCCTGGTTTTGAACCTGTTCCTTCTGTTAGCACTTCGTATTGCAAACCACTGTCGAGTGTCGTCACTCCTTCTTTTTTACCATTGGCGGCAAGAAAATCCGTTCCTTCTTTCTTCATTCCTGCTGATTCAAGTTCATGCTTTTTAGCAAAATGAGCCTTCAACACACTATCCGCTTCTTGCAGCGTCATATCCGTCTCTTCTCCATTCATGAATTTCTCAAATGCTTGTTCAAATGGCTTTATTTCAATCTCAATCTTATCAGATTTAAGGTTATTAGCCATTAGGATTCCCAATGCGTAGCTTACAGTTTCTTTTTCGTTTTTCATTTCTGTTGAATTTTGTGCAAATGTAGAATTGCTTATCAATACGACAAGCAAAATAGTTAGTGATTTAAAAATAATTTTCATGTAACTTCTTTTAATGTTTTAGTTTCGGTATTCAATAATCATACCGTCTTAATAAAGGCGCAAATATAACAATGATAATCGAAATTAGAGGACAAGTTTACAACAGAGGAGTACTAGTTTTACGGGTAGCTTTCTGATGCATCTCATGGCTAAACCTTTTATGAATCACTTAGATTTTAGGCTTCAACAAACAGTCTTATTTGCCTTAGAATAAATTAGTTAAACAATAATAAAACGTGACAAATAGATAGCTTTTCATCGCCAACAATAACCACAAACCCTACAATGTCATGCAGACGACAAAAAATATAAATGAATAATCTTACTATTGTGGTTCATAAAAAGCATTAATCTTTCAATGCCTTTTCTTCGTTTCTGACGATCCAATATTTGGAGTCAGCGATTTTGGTAGATTGTCGAAGGGTTTAAGTATTGGATAATGATTTTCATGATGTTCTAGTTTAGAAATGGTGGCGTGAATTGTTTAATTCTCCTCACCATTTCTTTTTTACAATAAAGCACTTCACCTATAATCTATCCATATCGCGAATGAGAATACGACTGCGATCGTACGTAATGATATTGTCTTGCTCTAATTGATTGAGAGTGGAGGTCACAGTTTGTCGAGCGGTGGCAGTCATACTTGCTATATCTTGATGCGTGAGCTTCATTCGTAGCACTTTTTCATAGCCGACGTCTTTACCATATTCCACAGCCATATCCTTTATAAACTCTCGGATACGCACGGGCGCAGACTTAAACCACATATCACTCATTCTCCTCTGTATTTTTTTAAATCTAAATCCAATCAACTTCGTGATACTAAAATTAAGCGCTGGAACTTCAGCAAGAAAGTCGCTCATCACTTTGGCGTCAATACTACAAACAATGCCGTCTTCAAGCGCTTCTGCTATAGTATTTCGCTCTTCACCCTCTTCACTCACCAATGCCAATTCACCAAATATCTGTCCTGGCATGATCAAATCATGAATCATCTCTTTACCTTCAGCAGAGATACTTGTGATTTTTACTTTTCCACTTTTCAAGAAGAAAACTCTATCAGACTTATCTCTTGGCAGATACAGCACTTGATCTTTAGGACAGGGTGAATCTTTGACAAGACTTGCTAACCGCATCATGTCAGGTTTTTTCAAGTTCTGAAGGATATTGAAATTACTTAAATGCCAAAAGGTATTGTTTTCCGATTCCATTGGATAAGTGTTTTACATAGTTTTAGTCAACGATAAATACAAAAAGGTAAAGCTACACAAAATCTTATACTACTTAACCAACAATGTGAATAACCCATTGAATAACATGCTAGTCCGCATAGATGCGGGAAATGCATGAAGTAATTGCATCAGATCGCCGAACACCCGCTGCTGCATGCAAACTATTAACGCTCTACTTCGAAACTTCTAATCTACCTTAGTTTTGCGGATTATCATAGTTTTCTTCTGTCCTTTTTTTATCAATACTTCGGCTCCGCTCAGCAGTACAAAAAAGAACGAAAAAAGTGCCAACTGTCACCAAATCTTTCGTTTACTTTTCTTTTTCACATCGTGATTCTGCCCTTTGCGTTCAAGGTTGGTCGTTTTAGTCATGATTTGTTCTTGTTTTGTCACTACTGGATTTCGCTCTGACGCTTGAGCTCCGCGCCCCGCTTTGTTTAGGAATAGACGCTTTGATTTGATGGCTTTTTTGTTGCTTGCAAGGATTAGTTTTTATGATAATGCGTAAAACTACTGTAAATCTGAGTTTTCTCTGAGAAAGGCAGCCGTTTCCATTTTTATTTTTTGTGTTGTTCCTGCATCTTTGCGGACTAGTATATTGATCAAACACTTTTTAGCTATCCAATACTCTTTTGATTTATGACAGGGTATGCATACTTCTTTAACAGTATTTCCAACGCCCTAGGATCTTCATTCAATTGACTCATTATACCCTTGACATAGTCTTTAAACTCATGTTGTTGCTCAATAGAGTATTGTTTATCCATGTATTCAGAACTTCCACGAAGCATATCATATGCGAGGTAGTTATTTGGCCAAAGCACGTAATTTCTATAGATCTCTTCATCAATCTGCTCTGCCAATAATTGAAGACGATCACTTTCATTCAGACCTTCTAAATCATCCACCAATAAGGCGAAATCCCCTTTACCTACTACAAATTTAACCTGGCCTTTATTTCCAGTAATACCAATGACAATACTCATCTTGTCCTCATCAGGTCCTTTGACATACTCTTCATCTTTAACTCGAGCAAGGAGTTCACGGACTTTGAATACATCACATGGGTCATACTCATAAGATATGGATAATGTTCGGATATTCAATTCGGCTACCCCTTCCTTAAACCCACTTTCATTGCTCAAATTCAACATCTTAAGCAGGCCTTTCTGCGTAAGGTCATTGCCATCTTTAGCCCTTCCTTCTCTTTGTGAAATCCAAATGGACGATCTATCTTCACTCACTGAAGCTCGAATGTATTTAGAAAGATTCATTGAAGCAACATACAAGTCTCTTCCTGCCAATCCACGCTTCACCGTAAAGTTCTTGTTCAACTTCGTCAATGCATTGACTGTAGGATGCCCTAAGAGGTTATTGCCAATGGCGGTTTCGGTGGTTTCGATATTATTTTCGAAAAGAAGCACATTGAAGAAAGCTGAATCTAGTATGATATCCCTATGATTGGATATGTATAAATGTTTTCTGCCGGCATCGATATTTTCAATTCCTTCAAGACATATATCACTCACTGTCTTTGAGATGATATTTTTCATTGCTGTATATGAAATTTTGGCTTGAAAATCGTCTACCGTCTGGATGCTATCAAAGATATCTCTTACCTCATCCATTGACAGTTCAGGAAAAACATATTCCATCACTTCTTCAAAGGCCTCGTCTCGCACCAATTCATCCAACACACGTCGAACATCACCATCACGAAAAGGTGCTATATCACTGTAGCCATCCATGTTTTTCATCATATTTTCCTAAGATTATTTTGATGAAGTCATACCTGATGAATCCTCTGCTCGTTAAAATAGACCGAGTAAAAATCCTCTCACCATCGACTTCGATATAAGGCAACGACCTCATTTTCAAAACAAGGAGCAAAGATATAAAAATAGAGGGGTGGTTCGAGGCAAGTTTGAGGTTTTTCAAACACCCAAATTTGGGTGTTTCTAAATCGGGCTTTCCCGCTTTGCTTCCCACAACCTGGCTCGCAGTTCTGCTGAGATTGTCGTAGTATTCATACAATGCCCTTCGTTTTTATATGAATAAAGCGGGTTAAAAGGGAGGAAACTAAACCTATTGTAGAAGCTTATTGTTTTAAAAAAGTACTTATCTTGTCCGAGAAGATAATCAAAAAAATGAAAGACTACACTCCTCTTTCGGAATTAATGGGGCTTATACAAGAGACCATTGAATTCCAATTCGAAGGCAATGAATACTGGGTCTCAGCACAGATCACCAATGTAAAAATACAAGAGCATACCCGCCGCTGCTATTTAAAACTAGAAGAATACGCCAATGGAAGGAAGCTTGCGGAAGTACGAGCGGTGTTTTGGTCGAACTATTATGATGAGATTGAAAAATTTGAAAAACTCACGGATCAAAAATTTCAAAGTGGATTAGAGATAATCTGCCGCGTGAAAGTTAGATTTCATAAGGTCTATGGATTAAATTTTGACATTACGAAGATTGATGTTGCCCATACTATTGGTGCCTTGGAGCTTGAAAGGAGAAATACGCTTGCGAGACTTGTCAAAGAAAACCCAGATACCATTAGGCTAATTGATGGGGTTTATTACACCTTCAACAAACAACTACCCTTGCCTCTTGTTATTGGAAACATAGCCCTTATCACTCCTCCTAACTCAGACGGTCAAAGAGATTTCATCAATGAACTTGAAAATAATGTGCACGGCTACACGTATGCGATAGATGAGTATTTATGCACTATCCAAGGGGTTAAAGCGCACCACCTGATTCTACAACAATTACAATTGAT
>JAJRRH010000084.1 GCA_024279715.1 Bacteroidota bacterium | reverse complement strand
TATCAATACCACCTCGAAAAGCTTTCGCCATAATGATCTTCATCTCGCCAATACCTCTCCCGTTCGGCTTGTTGCTCAGGAGTGGCTTCAGGCGTAGGAAATGTACTTTTGTAGAGTGGCGGTGGAAATCCCTCTGCTTTTCTTCTTTGGAAATCTCTCTCTCTATAGGCATCAAAGGCATCGCCGGGGGGTAACGGACGGTTCTTATCCATATACCACAATAAGAAAGACCAAACTCCCTTAAATCTCCCGTCTTGTAACACAACCGAACCTCCTGTATATGAGTTGGGGTCTCCCATAACAAGAACCGATCTCGTTGACGCCATACCGCCTATCTGAGACCAACCGACTCTTGACTCAGAAAAAAGAAAAGTCTTGGATTTAAAATATAATATCCCTGGAAAGGTGAGTAATCCTTTTTCTCGATCAAATATCAGGAACTTTTTGGGGGCAGTATAGGCGTAGATAAAGAAAGGTAAAGCTGGTACAAAAAAGAACACTTCCCACATAAAAAATTTTCCTTGTAATAGACCTATAAGAGCTATAAATAACGCGAGTAGCACCACTGTCCACCCCATATAATAATAAGCCCTAGAAGGTGAATCATCCACCACTAATCTTTTGTCATTTACCTCATCATAAATTTTTCTAAGAAGTTTTTCTTTATCAGGATCCTCCAGAAGAATCATCTGTTTTATTGACAATTTTATCATTAGCATCGCGTTTTTCCTTTTTGCTTTCTGCTCCTTCGTCATGACATAGAAACTATGCAACTCCACTGGCATATAATTAATCAAAAATGGCAATTTACCATCGAAATAACTTTTTTTTCTTACTGCCATATTTCTATCTTTTGCCCCATGTGGACGGTTTTACTATGTCGGATAATGGTGCTATTTTGGTATGCGAGCCATGAGTGCTATAGGTCGCTACGCCACTGGCTTCTAGCTGTCGGATAGACACTACGGCTGCTAGCATTCGATGGTTGAGTTGAAAGTCCACGGGGTAATAATTATCTCCCTCCAGATTCAATCGACACACAAACAATAATTGGCTTTTAATGGTTGCCTTAGCCGCCATTTCAGCAGACAATCGAATAGTCACAATCGCTTTTGGAGGAGCGGCATCACTACCCTTCTCTATACGTACGGCTCTTTCAATTGCAATCTCTACATGCCCTTGTTCCATGCCTTGGGGGTAATAAAAAACTTTGTATGACAATTGATCTTCGTTTTTCAGAAACTGATTAAAACTAATAGCTACTTCAAATTCTGTGGCATAACCTTCCCTAATAATCAAGGGTTGCATGAAGTCTTTTGGTGGCATTTCTATTTCTTCTGTATTACGGATGGTTTTAGTAGCTTCAAAGCTAATACGACTGCAGACCAACAAATCATGCAATTCAGCGCTCGCCCGAACGAAGTCGCTTAAATCGATTTCTTTATGGTATTTTGGGTCGGTAAGTTGTTGACGAAATTTATAAAACCGTTGATTGTACTTCCAGGCAGGATCACCGTTGAACTCTAGCGGTATGACATCGCTAAAGGCGGAGTGTTTGAAGAATTTCTCAAGGGGCGTGTCTGTCAGTTTGTATGCCAAATACATAAATCCAAGTCCGACCCCAGCACAAATCCAACCCAAGGGACCACCCACCGTTGCACTAGCCATCACCGATGCTACCGTCACTGCGGTAAGTCCACCAAAAGCTACTGCCGCTCCAAGATAAGCCCATCCAGCATCGCCATCATGGGCATCAAATGAGTCATACGCATCCCATACACACATGACGGTAGTGATTGCGGCACCAGCAATGGAGGCTGTATCAAGTGCTTTTAAATAATATGACCCACTAGCAAAACCCTTACCCCCACTCCTAATTATACTCGCCTCTTTTAATCGCAACAATGCTTCCGTCAATTCGGAAGAGATACCGACAAGTTGGACTCCATTTTTAGTATTAAAATCTTCTGAAAGCGCCCCTATCGCAGCCCCCAAATTAAACACTTGCAACAGTGCCACCGTTCGTCGAAACACTTTGCTATTAAGGAATTTTTCCGCTTTCAGGGCTGAATCCGTTGGCACGTCACGATAAGTTGTATTAGTGGTGGTAGTTGTATTTGTGGTCTCTACATCAACTTTAAACAAATCTGGTCCATGATTCTTAGATAACAATTCAATACGATAATCCGCTTGGTAACGAACTATGTCTTTTGAGCCCTTATACTTCACTTTCTTGGCTAGTATTCTAGAATTACCTGGCACTTTATTCTCTAGCTCACTTTTCTTTAGGTCAAACACTACCACGCCATAAACTGTATGTTTTTTCAACAAAGTAACCATCACCTTTAGGGACTCTTCAAGGGTTTCAACCTTTGTACCCAACTGAGTAAATGCTTTTTTTGTAATCAATTGAGAAGCAGTTTCAATTAATTTATCAAAGAATGAGGCTAATTTGTTAGCGAGATCAATCTTTCGATTTAAAGCCAATTCTACTATCTCATCATCGATATTAATTGGTCTTCCGATCGTTTTATCAATTTCTTTGCTTGATTTGGCATGAAGTCGATCGACCAAGTAATTTTCAAATTCATTGGTCTTTTCTTGATCTTTTTGCAAGTCAAAACTACGGTCATAGTCATGCGGATTAATGGCGAGAAAACTTAGATGAAGATACAGATTGCTCTTACCGATTATGTTATTGAGGTCTTCATCTTCAGAAAAAGGGCGCAAGGCATTATCAAAATAGGAACACTTTAGGAAGGCTGCCAAGTCCTTTTGCATTGACCGTATAAGATTTCTTTGTTTTTTACGTTCTTCAACGCCTAAGATATTGACAAGTTTTTTCTTATACAATCCCTTCCGATCATATGTTGCTGTGACACTAACACCTGGTATGACAGGTACTCCTGGCTGTAATAAAGTTGGTCGGAAATCATACCATCCCTGCCCTATTTTATCACTGTTAAATTTCGCAATATTCTCCTCGCTATTGTATATCAGTTGGTATATGGTTTGAGCAAGAGTAAACATGGAGGATTGTTGCAACTCCTTCTTCGAAACACTTTTCTTTAGTGCCCCTTTTTCTGCGAGTTTTTCAAAATATTTGGGATTTTTCCCAAAGCGCATAGCATCAATGTTTGCACGATGAATTCTAATTTGTTCAGACAGACCAATAGTAATGGAATTTGCCATATTGACTGGATCATCAATAGTGATGAACATATCCTTTCTATAGTAATTTTCTTTTTCTTTATCCTTTCCCTCTTTTTTTGCTATTCTTTGGAGTTTTCTTTTTGCGCGTTTTGCTAGCTTCTCCTGATCTTTTGTGAATTCGATTTGAATTTTATCATAAGCACATACATCATTCTGCCCTCCATCACTTAGCTCAAATCCTGTACATTCAACCCGCTTCATGTATTTCGCTTTAGCAGCATCCGTACGCATTGTTTTATGAAAGTCAACCGACCATTGCACGGTGGAAAATACAACCCAAAGGATTTTATTGCATTCCATGAGCACAAAATCATTACCTCCACCATTTGACTTACGATAGTTCTTTGGATTACTGCTTTCCCATCTTATCTCATGAAAAAAACCTTTTTCATCCACTCTATACTCATACCACAAGTCTGGATCATTGGCATCAAAGACATATAGGTATCCAGGCTCCAGAATAGCATTCAAAATAAAATAGTTATTGAGATCCGGGACTCCTTGAGGGACTGCAAGAGGATTGCCTAAGGATATATTTGGAGTTAAGGGTTCAAAAGCTGTGGGCATCTCTGCGGTATAGGTTTCTCCATTTAGGCGAAATAGACCATATCGTAAAAAATGCAGCTTCACAAATTCGGGTGCGATAGTAAGCTTCTGATTGCTAAAATCAAATTTTCTGCCTTCTACTTCAGCTTCTAGTACTAGTTCTCTTTTTCTGTCCATAAAGTGTTAATTATTTTCAGTATTCCAATCCTCTTTGGTTTCTAACAACTGCAACTTCGCTGTTCCATCCCCTTGCACTGTGCCTGAGTAGATGATTTTGTTCGTTTGTCCATCAATTTTTTTCTCTTCTTTCTCAGAGACAGTAACCTTTACAT
>JAJRRH010000083.1 GCA_024279715.1 Bacteroidota bacterium | reverse complement strand
ATATGCTAGTCCGCAATGATACAGGAAATTGTGAAGATTGTACATAGGTTACAATGACTGCGTGTAGATTTGTTTTAAATAAAAAGAGCAGATTATGAACATATTAGAATTTATTGAGACCTATCCTGACGAATATAGTTGCAAAATGGATATGAAAGAGAAAAGGGAGAAATCGGGGATTACCTGTAAGAAATGCAGCAGCACTGAACATTATTGGTTGTCGACAAGATATGTATGGGAATGTAAGACATGTAATTACAGAACTAGCCTAAAAAGTGGGACGGTTATGGAAAGCTCCAATCTTTCATTACGCATTTGGTATTTGGCCATAGCCCTTATGAATATGACTAAAAAAGGGATTTCGGCACACGAAATGAAAAGACAATTGGGGATGAAGCGTTACGAACCTGTTTGGTCATTGATGCATAAAATAAGAAGTGCCATGGGGCAACGTGATAACAAATACATTCTTGAAGGGATGGTAGAATTAGACGAGGCATACATTAGCAAATCTACAAGGGCAAATACGAAACTAAAGAGAGGCAAAGGGAGCCAACGCAAGCAAAACGTTGTGGTAATGGCGGAATCAACACCGTTGGAGGATATTGTAACGGGCGCCAACAGTTCACACTGCCGATATTACAAGATGAAAATATTAGATAGCCATAAATCAGAATCCATTGAAAGTTGTGTCGAACAAAGCCTTGATGAAAAAACATTTGTGCTTTCGGATAAAAGCAATACCTACAATAACTTGTCAGATTATATTGAAGGACATGTCACTGAACTTTCAGACCCAGTTACCACCAACACTACCCTGAGATGGGTTCATATCGCCATTAGTAATGTCAAAAGAAATCTATTGGGTATTTATCATAAGATTAGTGGAGCGTATCTACAAAACTATCTCAATGAATTCTGTTACAAACTTAACCGCAGGTACTTTGGAGACAGGCTTTTTGATAGAGTAATTATTGCAATTGCAAATAGTTCCTGTAAGAAAGCGGACTAGCATAATATTTAAGGTTTTATTTATTGGTGTAACATTCCTTAGTTTATATTGTCTTTATTATGGTTGGTTCGCTCTACAATTATGGAACTACTAAAAATCATATGTTTGTCAATGGATTGCTGGGAAATACACAGATACGCAAGATTATAAATTAAAGAAATAGGATTAACACTGTATATTAAATTATAGCACCCTGCTGGATGCAACACTTCATTTACTTAACCGTTGTCTGAAGGTTGTTGGTAGTAGGTAATACGCCTGTTTCAATTTTATATTACCTTTATCCTAAAATATTACATAACCAAAGTCGTTATATCCCTATTAAACCAACCACGCCATGAAAAAAGCACTCCTTCTGTCGCTCATTACAACCATTACACTATTCACATCTTGCCGTAAAGATCATATCGAAGAGGAAACCGCTGACATAGTGTACAAAGAAAGAATGCGCACCTTCGTGATAGGAATAAGTGATTATGCCAAAGCCAACCAAAACGACTTCTTCATCATCCCTCAAAATGGTATCGAACTTGTGACTACCTCCGGGGAAGCTGATGGAGAAGTAAATATACCGTATCTCAATGCCATCGACGGGCATGGACAAGAAGACCTTTTCTATGGCTACGATAATGATGATGAACCTACGCCTTCAGTGGACAATCAATATCTAAAGTCGTTTCTCGATGTCTCTAAAGCCTATGAAAACACGATCCTTGTTACCGATTATTGTTTCACAATCTCGCACATGGAAGACTCCTATACGGTCAACCAGCAAAACGGATACATCTCCTTTGCAGCAGATCATCGAGAGTTAGATAATGTGCCAAGTTTTCCATCATCGATTCATAATGAAAATACCAATACTATCTCCCAGCTATCCCAAGTTCAAAACTTTCTTTACCTTATCAGCCCAGATGGTTTTGCATTTAAATCACAATATCTCAATGCTATTGCGAATACCAACTATGACCTCGTAATCATGGATCTTTTTTTCCATGACATCGCCTTGACGGAAGAGGATCTCAATACCATCAAAACAAAAGCCAATGGGGCAGATCGACTCCTGATTTCATACATGTCCATAGGAGAAGCAGAAGATTATCGATATTATTGGAACAGTGATTGGAATACTAATCCGCCGGCATGGATGGATGGCGAAAATCCAGATTGGGAAGGTAATTTCAAAGTGAAGTATTGGGATCCGGAATGGCAAGCCATCATCTTCGGCAACCAAGAATCATATCTAAAAAAAATTGTAGACGCAGGATTTGATGGAGTTTATCTCGATATCATTGATGCCTTTGATTACTACGAATAGATTTTATCCATATTATTAATATTTGTTCAATACAAATTGGTACATTTGAATTAAGCAAGAATGACAACTCGTTCGACCTCAATGCGGAGTTGTTTTTACAAAAATTAGTATCAAAATATTTATACTTTATTCTTTTAATATCAAAATTATCATGAGTAGACTACTACATATATTGTTTTTTATTACATATTTCTCAGGCATGAGTATTGCCCAGATATGTCCTGGTTTCTCTCAATCTGCAAATAAATTAATGGAAGGATTTTCTCCCTGTGAGAATGGATTTGCTGGAGAGTATCCATGCAGTGGATATGACCTTCAAAGTCACTTAACCAATGATGACATGGGGGGCGCTGCTGGCAATGATTGTTGGGGTTGGGTCGATCCGCTCAATGGCAATGAATATGCGCTCATGGGACTCAATAATGGGACAGCCTTTGTCGATATCACCGACCCAAATAATCCAATTTACCTTGGAAGACTAAATACGCATACTACCAATAGTATCTGGCGAGATATCAAAGTATATCAAAACCATGCTTTCATCGTTAGTGAAGCATTCAACCATGGAATGCAAGTTTTTGACCTTACAAGACTGCGAAATGTGGTGTCTCCTCCAGTTATGTTTACGGAAGATGCCCACTTCAGTGGTTTTGGAAGCTCGCATAATTTTGTTATCAATGAAGAGACGGGATTTGCGTATCAAGTAGGGGGAGGGACGTTTAATGGCGGGCCGCAATTTATTGACATCAGCAATCCTACAAACCCACAAACAGTTGGAGGATATGATGGGGATGGCTACACCCATGATGCACAAGTTGTCTCCTATATCGGACCTGACCAAGACCATCAAGGACAAGAGATTTTTTTTGGCGCCAATGAAAACACCCTTACAATAGTGGATGTTACCGATAAAAGTGATCCAAGCCTATTGTCACGAATCGGATATGAAAACTCAGTGTACACGCATCAAGGATGGGTGACGGAGGATCATAAGTACTACCTGATGGATGATGAAATAGATGAAATTAATCTTGGAGTCAATACCCGCACATTGGTATGGGATATCCAAGACCTCGACAATCCTTTTTATCTAGGAGACCATCTGTCAGATATTGAAGCGACAGATCATAACCTTTATATAAAAGACAATTTGGTTTTCCAAGCAAATTATAAAGGAGGGCTTCGAGTTCTTGAAATGACCGATATTGAAAACGCATCCCTCAATGAGATCGGCTTTTTTGATACATTTCCTGAAGCCAATTCTGCTGGGTATGATGGCGCATGGTCCAATTATCCATTCTTCCCAAGTGGCAATATTATCATCAGTGACTATGATCGAGGTTTGTTTATTGTAAAAGCATCCGAAACTACCGTCAATGTGTCCATAAAAGTCATGCTCCAAGGGCCGTATAATGAAGAGAATGGAATGATGAATGACAATCTTAGAGAGGGAAACTACTTGCCTCTAACCGAGCCATATACCGCTATGGGGTATGTCGTTAATTCAGCATCTGTTTCTCAATCTATCCTTAATCAAACAGGATCCGATGCTATCGTAGATTGGATATTAGTAGAACTTAGAGACGCAAGCAATCCTTCTGTAGTGGTGCAATCTAAAGCTCTCCTTTTACAGAGAGACGGAGATGTAGTAACCGTTGAAGGAAGTGAAATAATTGAATTCAATACCTACAATACAGGGAGTGTAGAAATTGCAATTCGTCATCGAAATCATTTTGGCGTAAGAACGTCGATGAGTTTTAATGTAAATTCAGCCTTAAATATTGATTTTACAAATCCTAATACTTCCCTTTATGGTAACAACCCAATGATCCAAGTCGGCACTAAGTTATTAATGGTAGGAGGAGATGCTAACGGGGATGGACAAGTAAACGCTGTAGATAACACTATATGGAGAAGTCAATTCGGTCAGGCCTACTTTTATAACAGTTCCACAGCAGATTTTTTGCTCAATGGCGTCGTTAACGCAATCGACAATAACCTCATTTGGAGACCCAATAACGCCAAGGTGCAACAACTCGATTAAGATTCAACCCATCAATACCTTCGTTTTATACCAGTTTTTTAAATGTCTGTCTAAATAACTTTACAGACATCCTTTATTCCTCTATATTCGTAGGTAGTTAGTACAGTTGGAATGGTTTCGTAATTCTTTCTTCGTGCTAGCAAAAAATCGCCCAACCTAACTTTTAAATTCTTTGATTCATGAAACAACCAAAATTGATTGCAAACCTATATGCCGTACTTTTAGTAATCCTCCTTTTGAGTCCATCTCAATTTAACGCTCAAAACAGTGTCGGAGAGAAATTACAGACTCTAAAACAACATCAACAAACGACTCCGTTAGTACTTTTAAATAATGTGACAAGTAATACAAAAGCACTTAAATATACTAAGTCACTCCCAGTAGACTTACAAAGTAAAGCGCAGTTCTACAACATTAACCTATCGGCGGTAAACTTCATACGTGAGAATGATATAGAGCTACTCACCTTGCCATTAACACTTCCTTCTATCGGAAATGTGAATCTCTCATTGTATCGACAATCTATTTTTAGTGCTGACTTCGTCGTTACTTCCAGTCAAGGTGACTTGGATGATTCATCCGCTAAAAAGATAGTTTTCTATAGAGGGGTAGTAGACGATATGCCAAACAGTCTTGTTTCTATCACAATTCTGGAGGATGGTATCATCGGCGTTATTTCGGTGGATGGAATAAACTACAACCTTGGACAGATAAAAGATGCTAAGACCCATATTCTTTATAAATCCACTGACCTTTCCATTCCATCCACATTCATTTGTGGTACATCAGATTTGACACTCGAAGAACTAGAAGCCAAACCAGAAATTCAGAATCCTAGTAATCTTGATAAAACTGTTCAGTGTGTACGTTTGAGAGTAGAGGTGGATAATGGGTTGACAAGTGTACTTGGAGGCAATACCAATTCTGTCAACTATGTAGCAGGTTTATTCAATGAAGTGCTTACGTTATATGCCAATGACAATATCGATATGCTCGTGTCTGAAGTCTTTATCTGGGAAGGATCAAGCCCTTACAGCGGCGGCGCAGGAAATATACTCGACCAAATGACGAATGACTCACCCAATGCCGATTTGACGACTTTATTGTCCACGCAGAGCAATGGAGGAATTGCATATTTGAGCGGGCTTTGTAGCTCAAGTTTTGGAAATAACTTCAATAGTGTGGATGGCTTTTACAACAATGTGCCTTCATATTCATGGGATGTTAATGTGGTGGCTCACGAAATAGGACATAATCTTTCTTCCGATCATACCCATGCTTGTTCTTGGAATGGAAATAATACGGCTATAGATGGTTGTGGACCAGATGCTGGCTACAGCGAAGGTTGTGATGCAGCATTACCCTCTAATGGTGGAACCATTATGAGCTACTGCCATCTTACCAATGTGGGTATGAATTTTAACCTTGGCTTTGGCACTCAACCTGGCAATAGAATTAGAAATTATATTAATAACTCTTTTTGCCTTGGTACTTCATGTAGTCCAGCAGATCCTTCATGTGATGATGGGATAATGAATGGAAACGAAACTGGCATTGATTGTGGAGGAGATTGCACACCCTGTCCAACCTGTGATGACGGAATTCAAAATGGAACAGAGACAGACGTGGACTGTGGAGGGGCTTGCACGCCTTGTAACTGTGATGGAGATGGATTCTTTCTAACGCTTACCTTTGACGACTACGCTTCTGAAACATCATGGCAGATCACCAATGCCGGAGGCGCTATCGTAGCAAGCGGTGATGGATACGCTGAAGTAGCTGGCACTTCCATAGCAGAGCCTATATGCCTGCCTGTGGGTTGCTATGACTTGACAGTTTTTGATTCCTATGGTGACGGCATGTGTTGTGCATATGGTGATGGAGGGTATTCTATGACCAATAGTGAAGGGACAGTAATAACTTCTGGAGGTGATTTTGGTGACTCCGACACCTTTAATTTCTGCGTGGAAGGTACGCCAGCACCTACCTGCAATGGAAATATTCCTACCCGATTTACTCTCGTGCTTGATGGAGAACCTCATTAAAATAAATGGGAACTATTTCATGAAGATAATTACATTGCAGCCCAGGGTTATGGATATGGTGGGCAGAATAATGCCACTATTATAGAAGATCTATGTTTGGATGCTGGTTGTTATCGTTTTGCAATTTCTGACATGGATGGAGATGGTATCTGCTGTCAATATGGCAATGGTTCTTTTATTCTGGAAAATCTACAGACCAATTCTGTTATCCTTCAAGGGGGTGATAATGTCGGACTTGAACAAGTTATATATTTCTGTATTCAAAACAATATGCCATCTATTGCAAATAGTGAAGGAGTGTTGAGGTCCGCAGAAAAGCAAGTTAAAAGTGCGGAATTAAATGCTGCAGAAAATCAAGTAAGGTTATTTCCGAATCCCTCAAAGGATAAAATACACCTTGTCACTAACAAGGATTTATCTAATAGCGCCACAACTATTGAAGTATACAATGGTAGTGGACAAAAAATGATCCAAAAGGAAATAGGATCTTGGGAATCTGGTTCTGAGATTACTCTTGATGTGGAATCGTTTCCAAGTGGTGTGTATTCTGTATCTATTAGTAGTGCTGCTCATCAGTTTCACCTTAAGTTTGTGAAACTATAGCTACTTTTTATTCGTGTAAATGTCATGCTCAGTCTGTTTGTTTTCCGTTTAAACAAACTAATTTCCTTTCATCAATTTGATATTAGGGCTTACGCTACTAGGGGGTATTTTTGTAAACAAAAAAACTGCCTATGCGTGTATGGTTGATTACAGGTTTAATACTTTTTCTTTCGCTAAGCCTTAGAGCCCAAGCGGAAGCAAAATTTTCTATAAGTGGTACCATTAGTAGTGCTGAAAATGGGGAAGCTCTAATTGGTGCACCCGTTTTTATCCAAGCGATTAATAATGGTACAAATGCCAATGAATATGGGTATTATTCGATCAGTCTTCCAGCTGGTGAATACGAGGTTGTTTACTCTTATATTGGATTTGAAAAACAAACCGTTCATATTGTCCTGAATGAGAATATCCGAAAGGATATTGAATTGAAGGTTTCTAACAGTACACTCGATGAAGTGACTATTACCGCTGAGAAAAAAGACAAAAATGTAGAGCAAGTACAAATGAGTGTGGAGAAAATGAGCATTGAGAAGATAAAAAAAATACCGGCCTTCATGGGGGAGGTGGATCTTATCAAGGCCATTCAATTGTTGCCAGGAGTACAGACCTCAGGAGAAGGGTCAAGCGGTATGTACGTTAGGGGTGGTAATGTAGATCAAAACCTGATTCTACTAGACGAAGCACCTGTTTACAACGCCTCTCATCTTTTGGGTATATTTTCCGTATTTAATGCCGATGCAATTAAGGATGTAGAGTTGTATAAAGGAGGGATACCTGCTAACTTCGGAGGGCGATTGTCTTCTGTGTTAGATATACGAATGAAAGAAGGAAATAATAAAAGATTGAGTGCTACTGGTGGCGTTGGGACGGTGTCTAGCCGATTGACTATTGAAGCACCAATAGTGAAGGATAAGGGGTCTTTCATAATATCTGCTCGACGTACCTATGCAGATGTATTCTTGAAATTATCTAAAAAAGAAGAGATAAAGAGCAGTAAATTGTATTTTTATGACTTAAATTTAAAGTCTAATTACAAGATCAATAATGACAATCGACTGTATATGTCCGGGTATTTCGGCAGAGATGTCTCCAAATTTGGAGGTGATTTTGGAATCAATTGGGGCAATGCCACTGGGTCATTGCGTTGGAACCACATATTTGGAGAAAAATTGTTTTCAAACGTGACACTAGTATATAGTAACTTTGATTACTTTCTTGGTTCAAATGAAGGGGTGGACGCTTTTTCATGGAAGTCAAATATCAAAGATGCTTCCGCCAAATTAGATTTTAATTTCTTTGCCAATCCTAACAACAATATTAAATTCGGATACCATTTTATCCATCATACATTTGTGCCAGGCATAGTGAAAGCACCTGGCGAGGAGGGAATCGTTACAGGGCTCGAACTTGAAAATAAAACAGCGCTAGAGCATGGACTTTATGTGAGCAATAAGCATCGGCTTAATAATAGATTTAGTATGACCTATGGTGTGCGTTATTCTTTGTTTCAAAATATTGGGAAGGCTTCAGTTTACAACTATGACGAGCAGCATCAATTGACCGATACTACCGTTTATGCCAAAGGTGAAATATTCAATAACGATGGTGGGTTAGAGCCCCGACTAGGAATGAAATACACCCTGACCGAAAGCAGTTCTGTCAAGCTGAGTTACAACCGCATGAGGCAATACATACAGTTGGCGTCCAATGGAACGAGCTCATCCCCATTTGATATATGGTTTCCTGCATCACAACGCGTCAAGGCACAAGTGGTAGACCAGCTAGCCATCGGATACTTTAAGAATTTCAAAGAAAATAAATATGAGACATCCGTAGAGTTGTATTACAAAAAAGGTAGTAATGCTATTGATTTTAAAGACCATGCTCAGTTATTCCTAAATCCAAGACTAGAAGGAGAATTAAGATTCGGTAGCAGTACTGCCTATGGCTTGGAATTACTTTTGAAAAAAAGTCAAGGTAAGTTTAGCGGATTTATCAGTTATACCTTAGCCAGAGTGGAGAAAAAAATAGGCGAAATAAATAACGGAGAGACCTATTTAGCACACTATGACCGTACCCATGATATTGCGGTCGTGACCTCATTTGAAATAAGTAAAAAGTGGAGCGTGGGTGCCAATTGGATTTATCAAAGTGGAAGAGCCGTGACTGTCCCTACCGGTAGATTCGTCTATGGAGGCACTGTGATACCTGTGTATTCTGATAGAAATGACGCTAGACTTCCCGCTTATCATAGATTAGATTTTGCAGCAACACTCGTCCCAAAACATGATAGTGAGAAGAGATTTAAAGGGGAATGGGTGTTCTCAATCTACAATGTCTATGCTCGAAAAAATGCATATTCTATAAATTTCGTAACGGATGACGAAAATCCAAATCTTACATATGCTGAAAAAACGTATCTGTTTAGTATCATCCCTGCAATAACCTATAATTTTAAGTTTTAATGAAAGGCAAATTAATTATTCTCGTATTATCTGTTTTAGTTCTTGCCAATGGGTGCAAAGAGAAAATAGAATTTGAACTTAATGATGAAGATCATAAAAGGGTAGTGGTGGAAGGTTTTATCACCAATGAAACCAAAAGCCATCTGATAAAACTGTCTTATACCTCCAGTTATTACGGTGGAGAATCTCCGCAGGCTGTTAGTGGTGCTACATTGAGTATTTCTAATGGTAGTGATTTATGGAGTCTTACGGAAACGCCTGTGGGGAGCGGTTGTTACTATACCGATCCAACAGTTTCTGGTACCGTAGGGGATGCACATACTTTAACCATAGTAGTGGATGGAGAAACCTATAAAGGAACAGATGTGATGTACCCAGTAGCTCCATTAGATTCTATAGCAATTGATAATTTTGGAGATGAAGAAAACCCTAATTATCACCTATTAATTTGGTCACAAGAGACGCCGGGTGTTGGTGATTATTATCGTTGGATGATATATCATAACGGTGTTACGGATAATGATACACTGGATAATTATCTATGGAATGACGATTCGTTGTACGACGGTGTATTACTTGAAGGATACGATTTTCAAGGTTTTGGAAATGAAATAGAAGTAGGAGATACCATGGCATTGTCGCAGATGTCCTTGTCGCAACAAGCCAATGATATTTTTATAGCGATGAATCTTGAAACGAACTGGCGGGGTGGATTGTTTGATAGTGCTCCCTCCAATGTTCAAACGAATATGTCCAATGGTGCAATTGGTTTCTTTGGCGCTTCGGCAGTGAGCACTCAAACGACCATCGTCGGAGAATGACAGGAATTACGTCGGAGAGGATATCTGCCAATTTGCGAACTAAGAAAACGCCGGAGGGGTGAAATATTTGTAACGCAGCCATACAAAAACAGTGACAAAACGGTATAGAAGAAATTAAGGTCTATCCTCCTGCAAGACAAAAAGAATTAAATGATAGAATCGGATTGCAAATTGAAATCCCAGTGAAGAGAATAACCAAATTTGCACAAATTAAAAACCCTAAATTGTTTTCTTGTTCCTATTCTTAGAATTAAAACGCCGGAGGTGTGAAATATTTGTAGCACAGGGTGTAGCCCTGTGCGAAAGAATACGACAGGAATAGTTTTGGCGGTATTTTTGTAGCGCAGCCATA
Source organism: Bacteroidota bacterium (assembly GCA_024279715.1). Classification (GTDB taxonomy): domain Bacteria; phylum Bacteroidota; class Bacteroidia; order Flavobacteriales_D; family JABDKJ01; genus JAJRRH01. The sequence continues at coordinate 1,285 of JAJRRH010000083.1, read as the reverse complement.
CAAAAATGGTGACAAAACGGTATATAATAAGTTAAGGATTGAATTATCACTCCTTAGTCGGAACGAAGGTATAGACCACTTCAAAAGACTGTCCTTGTGTAGAAGCAGTAGCAGGTTTGATCTCTTGAGTGCCTTTCTTGATAGCTGGTTTCTTCTTGGGAAGAATAAAATTTATTTTAATGGTTTTGTGATGGGTCAAACGCACTTTTCTCATCTTCGTCACGTAGAACTTTAAAAGCTTCACTATTCGTATCGCCTCTTCATCACAACCATGACCAACGGATTTTTTTATTTTCGCTCGTATTACCTTCCCTGTATCATCAATATCAATCTTAACGATGACCATTCCTTCAATTTTATTCTTCAGGGCTTTTTCGGGATAAGTTAATTCATTCAGGATGAATTCGGCCATCGCTTTGCGGCCACCTGGATATACAGGCTTTTTAATCAGTTTGTCTCCTGGATTCATATCAATAGGTTACGGATTTAGGATAGGATTGTTACAGATTGGAAAGTCAGAGAAGGATTAAAACATGAAAAACAAGAGCAAAAAAAAGCCCTCCACCTCAATGAGCTTAACTTGGTGGAGAGCAACAAAGTATAAATAAATCTGAAAAAAAATACACTTCGTACTTCGATTTAGTATTTAAACTGAGGAACGAAGCCAACCCCAGTGTCTTAAATGTCAATTTTTCTTCTTATGCATTTATAAGAATAGCACAAATGTAATGAAAAATTTCATGTGGGTAAGTTATTTTAGATTAAAAAAAGTTTTTTTTTCATCCTAATAAGCAACCGCATTTATGGTGTGTATATAGGTGTTTGTCTAGGTTTTACTTCCGAAAATGAATAAATTGAAGACTTGTTTTTTGCCATAGGAGGTTAATTATTAGCGAAAAACATCGTTTTTTGGAGGGAAATGAGGATTCGGGTTTTTTATTAAACTATGTCTTTCTAGGTCCTTTCAAACGAATAGTCAGTCAGTTGGATGCCAAGTTCCTTGGCGTAATTTAAGAATAATTCTACTTTGTATGGAAGCATGTCATAGTCATCACAATCATCCATCTGGCAAAACACTATTTTTTGCATGATTTTATTCGAAAGAATAAATGTGGCAGCATCTTCGCCATAATCTCTTTTTATTAGGGATTGTATAGGTTTGAACACTACTACTTTTTGTTGCTCAAGTCTCTTTTTCTTCCGTTGATGATTTTTGTAATCCGATCCATCATTTTTAGCATTTGCCCATTTAGTCTTAGAAATAGTGCCTTCGGAGAATGCTTTT
>JAJRRH010000006.1 GCA_024279715.1 Bacteroidota bacterium | reverse complement strand
TAGAATATAACGAGTACTATCCTCTTCATTAAAATATTCAACTATAATATCTGGATGTTGTTCATGAACAACCGCATCCATTTCTCGGAATATTTTTTGCCCTAATTTCATAAACGTTAAGCCAAGGACGCTGATCTTTAAGTTGATTCCATGTAACAAATTGATCTAACCTTAAAGCAGTTGTTGCAGCATTAACAAGTACAACATTAACCTCCAATTTTACTCCTTTCTCTTGTGCAATTTTATGGAGTTCTAATAATTTCTTTTTATTTGCTATCATCGCATATCTCATCTGTCCCCCTCCTTTAGAATGTCCTCCGAACATGAGCCTAATAACGCTACCTTTCCATATATTTCCACTTTCAAGCTTTTCCTTAATATAATCTAAAAATTCCCCAACTTTCCTGGCAGATTGTCTGTATGCAGGAGTAACATCAGGACCATAGTATATTTGCCACACATTAGTAAACAAATCGGCAATGTCAGTGGGTCTAGTACCGGCAATAACTACACCTCCCAAATACACTATTTGATGTCCTGAATAAATCACTTCACCATTCTCATTAAAATTCACATGTGACTCAGCAATTTCACCCAAAAAAGTTTGTTCCGTGGATCCAGTAAGTTTATTGTAGCTTATCTTTTCCTCCCAGCTTAATACCCTTGAGACATATTGGCTCTCAGTTTGGCCATTCGGATACAAGCTTTTCCTCAACACAGCATCCATCTCTCTCAGCCTTATTTCCTGAGATTGCTGCCCGCTCTTAGAAAGTGCTAACTCCGCGTCATATACATTAAATCCGGTTATCTGAAGCATAAAAGGAATAACAAAGGCCTGGTGGTCCCCACCTAATCCAACAATACCATATGAACCTAATCTTTTTACTACGCTCCAATTTGGTTCCAAGCCTTCCAGTTCGGTTGCGTAAGGGACTTTATTATGAGTAAATGCATAAGTTGTCCAGTTTGGATATTTATCTATGAGTGGTTCAACTTGGAAGAATCTGATAGTTCTTGGGTCGTAGTTACGGAATCTGTAGTATATGGAGTTCCATTCGTTGTCTTTAATTTGACCTTGATATGAGAATAGGTAAGAGGAGTCGTGTATTAATGAGATTTTTTCCCAACCGAATGGGTAGTAGTCAGTTATGGATGTGATTAGTGGTTTATATGCATCTGTGAAGTTGTCGTTATTTTCATCGATGGGGATTCTTTGGCTAGCTATGACCATTCTTACGTTTCCGAGGTGGTCAGTTAGTTCATATTTTCTCTGAGGTTTTTTCCAGATAATTAGTGGTGTTTTATTAGCGTTTAGTTCTGGGTCCATTATTCCTTCCAATGGGTCAATTTCAATGATATATTGGTTTGATGATGAAGTTTTTTTCTTGTATTTAGCTGGATTTTGAGGTGAAAATGTTCCTATTCTCTTGGAGCCGTGGTATATGGGCAAGGCTTGTAGTTTAAACGTATCATTTTTGAGTTTGTACGTTGCTAGCAGTTGTCCGGTTGTATTATAGATAAAATAAGTTATTTCTTGTGCTGCATTAACTATCGAGCCGCCAACAGCGGTGCCACTGGCATCGTATAGCACTCTTGGACCTTCATCTTTAACTACTTTAGCCTTAGCGTAACGGTATCCAAGTGGGTTGTAAGCCATAAGCAGGTTTTTTGTTAATGCGAGTTCTACCTCAGGTCCATAATCTACAAAAATATTTCCATTATTTACATGATTTTGGCTTGATGGTAATGTATAGATTACTATAGGTCTATTGTTATAATTATATATTATAGCAATGTTTCTTGATTTGTCTTGAATTAGATTACCCACTTGGTCATACACGTAGTTTGCAGAAGTTTGGGAACCTATGTCTCCAAGTGATGAATTGGTCCCTGCGGCATCAATTATGTATTCCAATTTGTTATTGTTATCCAAGTCGTAGTATTTGTATGTCAAGTCATCTATTAATGTTCCTTGTTTGCCGAAACGTTTTAGTTTCAGTATATTACCTATTGGGTCGTATTCATAAGAAGTGGAGTATGCTTTTGTAGTTGTAGCGTTCCATGAATATGATGTTTTGTCCCATCCTGTGAGTGTTCGTGCGTGAACCACCTGTCCTTTCTGGTCATAGGTGAATGAGTAGGAGGTATGTAGGGTGTCTGTGGTAATGGACCAAGAGGCTATCCATCCTGTGTAATATGGTTTATGCAACCATCCCTTTCCACTATTTATAGAACCTTGGAATTGAGTTGTTTGTCCAATGGAGTAGTAATCGTTTTCGTGATATCTAAGAACCATTCCGAGGACGTCTTGAGCGAAATGCTCATGTATTGACCCTTGAACGCCGTCTTGCCCGGGGTCATTATCTGGTGTAGCACCCTCTGAATTAATTGCTTTTATCCATCCTTGAATGTTTGTTATGAAATCTAATCCTTGTAGGAACAGCTCGTCACCTATGGACAACCTGGCCACTTGACCAAGTATGTTAAACTCGTTTCTTGCTTCTCTGAACCAATTAAATCCATCCCTGCTCGTTAAGGTATATTCCAACCTACCGTATTTATCATAGACATATCTGTGTCTGAACTCATCCTTTTGTCCTCTTTGATAGACTACTTCCAGTAGTCTGCCTGTAGCAGGTTCATATTCGTATTCAGCAACGAAGTATTCATGTTCATATGGTTTCAATTCGGGTATCCAATGGACTTCCTTATGTACCTTTCCTATAGCATCATAATCGTAAAAGATGGCATAGTCTGGCTGTGGACATGTAATTTTATCAATGACTTTCTTCTTCTTTTTAACACCTCCTACCGTCTTACCTTTACCTGTCGGTGTAGTGCCACTTCCTCCATTTCCAATGTTGACCCATACCCATTTATATGTAGTATCACACTTCAATGAATATTCCCATCTCATAGAGGCTGTCACTCTACCCCTGTTAGGTATACCTATTTGAGGGTAATACACCGATGG